>NZ_JBEZIR010000133.1:0-23786 GCF_040651175.1 Kitasatospora sp. NPDC048540 | reverse complement strand
GAACGGACACTTCCTTCGGACCGCCTTCCAGCGGGCCCTCCGGGCGCTTCGTTCTTTCGTGTTTCAAGCTTATCAGATGTTTTCCGCTCCGTTTTCCGGAGTTTCATTCGATCGGATTTCGCTTCGTTTCGGCCTTTCGGCGCTCCCGAACTCTAGCAGAGTTTCTCGGGCTGTTTTCCCGGGCTCCGATTCGAATTCATCTCCGAACCCAACGACCGCGGGGCAACTCGGAGAACACTACGCTCCGAGCTGCCCCGCGTCAAACCGGGTCGAGCAGGCCCCGCAGGGCCGGCCGTCAGACCTCGACGACCACCGGGAGGATCATCGGCCGGCGGCGGTAGTTGTCCGCCACCCACTTGCCGATGGTCCGCCGGACCAGCTGCTGCACCTGCCGGACCTCCAGCACGCCGTCGCTGGCGGAGCGGCTGAGCGCCTCCTCCAGCTTGGCCACGACCGGACCGAAGGCATTGTCCTCGATGCCGGAGCCGCGGGCCTGGATGGTCGGGCCGCTCACCATCTTGCCGTTGGTGGAGTCGACCACCACGAAGACGGAGATGAAGCCCTCCTCGCCGAGGATGCGGCGGTCCTTGAGCGAGGCCTCGGTGACATCGCCGACCGAGGAGCCGTCGACGTAGACGTAGCCGGCCTGGACCTTGCCGACGATCTTCGCGACGCCGTTCTCCAGGTCGACGCAGACACCGTCCTCGGCGATGACCGTGCGCTCCTTCGGCACACCGGTCTTGATACCGAGGTCCGCGCAGGCCCGCAGGTGGCGCCACTCGCCGTGGACCGGCATCAGGTTGCGCGGCTTGCAGATGTTGAAGAAGTACAGCAGCTCACCGGAGGACGCGTGACCGGAGACGTGCACCTTCGCGTTGCCCTTGTGGACGACGTTGGCGCCCCAGCGGGTCAGGCCGTTGATCACGCGGTAGATCGCGGTCTCGTTGCCCGGGATCAGCGAGGAGGCGAGGACGACGGTGTCGCCCTCGACGATCCGAATCTGGTGGTCCCGGTTGGCCATTCGCGACAGCGCCGCCATCGGCTCGCCCTGGGAGCCGGTGCAGACCAGCACCACCTTGTCCGCGGGCAGGTCGTCCAGCGTCTTGACGTCGACGACCAGGTTGCCGGGGACCTTCAGGTAGCCGAGGTCGCGGGCGATGCCCATGTTGCGGACCATCGAGCGGCCGACGAAGGCCACCTTGCGCTTGTGCTCGTGCGCGGCGTCCAGCACCTGCTGGATGCGGTGCACGTGGCTGGCGAACGAGGCCACGATGATGCGCTTCTCGGCGCTGGCGAAGACGTTGCGCAGCGCAGCGGAGATGTCGCGCTCGTGCGGGATGAAGCCGGGGACCTCGGCGTTGGTGGAGTCCACCAGCAGCAGGTCCATGCCCTCCTCGGCCAGCTTGGCGAAGGCCGGGAGGTCGGTGAGGCGGCCGTCCAGCGGCAGCTGGTCCATCTTGAAGTCACCGGTGGCGACGACCATGCCGGCCGGGGTGCGCACGGCGACGGCCAGCGCGTCCGGGATGGAGTGGTTGACGGCGATGAACTCGCAGTCGAACGGGCCGATGCGCTCGCGCTCGCCCTCCGCCACCTCGAGCACGTACGGGCGGATCCGGTGCTCGGCGAGCTTGGCCTCGATCAGGGCGAGGGTGAGCTTGGAACCGATCAGCGGGATGTCCGGGTTCTCCCGGAGCAGGTACGGCACGGCGCCGATGTGGTCCTCGTGCCCGTGGGTGAGGATGATGCCGTCGACCTTGTCGAGGCGGTCCCGGATGTAGCTGAAGTCCGGCAGGATCAGGTCGATGCCGGGCTGCTCGTCCTCGGGGAACAGGACACCGCAGTCGATGATCAGGATGCGGTCGCCGTACTCGAGGACCGTCATGTTGCGGCCGATCTCGCCGAGGCCGCCGAGCGGGGTGATGCGCAGGGCACCCTGCTTGAGTGCGGGGGGTGCGCCGAGTTCGGGATGCGGGTGGCTCAAAAGACTCTCCTCACGACGCACGCCATATGCCCGGGTCCGCCCCTGGCGACATATGGCGTGCGTCCATCGTTGGTTTCCTCATTGCTAGGCATCTGTGCCTTCGCGCCTTCGTTCCGGTCCAGCGGCGGGCCTGGCGGCTCGGCGATCCGGGGGCGCGCACGTCTTCGTCTGTTACAGGTGTACCCCGCCGGCGGCCAGATCCTGCCTCAGGACGGCAATCTCGTCGTCCGTGGCGGAGATCAGCGGCAGGCGGAGCGGACCGGCCGGCCGGCCCTGCAGGGTGAGCGCGGCCTTGCTGAGGATCACGCCCTGGGTACGGAACATACCGCTGAAGACCGGCAGCAGTCCCTGGTGGATGGCGAGTGCCTTGGCGGCGTCGCCGGCGGTGAAGGCCTCGATCATGGCGCGCAGCTCCGGGGTGACCACGTGGGAGACCACGCTGACCACGCCGACGGCTCCGACCGAGAGCAGCGGGAGGGTCAGCACGTCGTCGCCGGAGTACCAGGCCAGCCCGGACCGGGCGATGGCCCAGGAGGCGGCGCCGACGTCGCCCTTGGCGTCCTTGTTGGCGACGATCCTCGGGTGCTCGCCGAGCCGGACGATGGTCTCGTGGCCGAGCGGCACACCGCTGCGTCCGGGGATGTCGTACAGCATCACCGGCAGGCCGGTGGCGTCCGCGATGGCGAGGTTGTGCCGGTACAGGCCCTCCTGCGGGGGCTTGCTGTAGTACGGCGTGACCGCGAGCAGGCCGTGCGCCCCGGCGGCCTCGGCCTGCCGGGCGAGTTCGACGCTGTGGTGGGTGTCGTTGGTGCCGACCCCGGCGATGACGTGGGCCCGCTCCCCCACCGCCTCCACCACGGCGCGGACCAGCTGGGCCTTCTCGGCGTCGCTGGTGGTCGGGGACTCGCCGGTGGTGCCGTTGAGCACCAGGCCGTCGTTGCCGGCGTCGACGAGGTACGCGGCGAGCTGCTGCGCCCCGTCGAGGTCGAGGGCGCCGTCCGCGGTGAACGGCGTCACCATCGCGGTCAGTACCCGGCCGAACGGCGTCTGGGGGGTGGAGGTCGGAGCCATGGGTCCAAAACTACTCGTAGGCCCCTGGGTGGCAGCCACGGCGGTCCACTGTTCGGACAGCCGCGGCTGCCGCGCGGGGGCGCAGCCGGGTCGGGAGGGCCGTCACACAGGTGGGATTCCGGTGCTGCATGCTCGGGGGTTCATGCAGCACCGGAATCCGTGTCCTGAGCGTAGGGAGCGGGGCGAAAGGCTGCAATCCGGACATGCCACGCAACCCGCCCATATGCCTATCACCCCAGGTCAGGGGGCGACTCGGCCGTGCTTCTCGAACGCCGCATGGGTGAGCGGCATGAGCTCCGCCCACTTGGCCTCCATCTGCTCGGCGACCATCTCGATCTCGCGCTGCGGGAAGGACGGGACCTTGGCGTTCTCGGCCTTGGTGCGCAGCGAGAGGAAGTGCATCAGGGAGCGGGCGTTGCAGGTCGCGTACATCGAGGAGAACAGGCCGACCGGCAGCACGGCCCGGGCCACCTCGCGGGCCACGCCGGCGTCCAGCATCTCCTGGTAGGCCCGGTAGGAGGCCTGGTAGGCGGCCTCCATCGAGTCGGCCACCACGGCGTGCTGCTTCTCGGTGCCGTCGACGAACTCGTACCGGCCGGGGCGGCCCTCCTGGACCAGCTTGCGGTCGGCGCCGGGGACGTAGAAGACCGGCTGCAGCTCGCGGTAGCGGCCGGACTCCTCGTTGTAGGACCAGCCGCTGCGGTGGCGGTGGAACTCGCGGAAGACGAAGATCGGCGCGCTGATGAAGAAGGTCATCGAGTTGTGCTCGAACGGCGTGCCGTGGCGGTCCCGCATCAGGAAGTTGATCAGTCCGGTGGACTTCTCGGGGTCCTGTTGGAGCGCTTCCAGGGACTGCTCGCCCGCCGTCGAGACCCGGGCGGCCCAGACCACGTCGGAGTCGGCGGCGGCACTGCGGACCAGGTCCACGGTGACGTCGCTACGGAACTGCGGGACGGTGTCCAGGTCGTCGCTCACGCGAGGATCCTCCAGAGGTGGTGCAGGTCGGTGACGGGGCCAGCCTATCTAGGCCGCCGGGTTGAGCTTGATGGCGTGCTGCATGGCCTTGCGGGCGCGCGGCGTGTCGCCGGCGTCGGCGTAGGCGACGGCGAGGCGGAACCAGACCCGCCAGTCGTGCGGGGCCGCCTCGGCCTCGGACTTGCGGCGGGCGAAGACCTCGTCGGCCGAGTCCCGGTCGATCCGGCCGCCCTGGGTGCGGCGCAGCTCGTCCACCGGGAGGCCGCCCTCGGCCTCCAGCTCCTTGGCGAGCCGCTCGCTGGCGCGGCCGAAGCGGACGGTCTGGCGCAGGAACCAGACCCCGATGCCGGGGATGACGAAGGCGCAGAGGCCGAGGCCGATACCGAGCGGCTCGCCGGTGGCGATCAGCTGGACGCCCTCCAGGACGCACATCGCCGCGACCACCAGCAGGGCGGCGGCGAGCAGGAAGAAACCGGTGCGCGAGGTCATCGGGGGCTCACAGGTCCAGGAAGTGTTCGAGGCCCAGGGTCAGGCCGGGGCGGTCCACCACGGTGCGCACGGCGAGCAGGATGCCGGGCATGAACGAGCTGTGGTGCAGCGAGTCGTGGCGCAGCGTCAGGGTCTCGCCGGCGTCGCCGAACAGCACCTCCTGGTGGGCCAGCAGGCCGCGCAGGCGTACCGCGTGGACGGGGACGCCGTCGACGTCGGCGCCGCGGGCGCCGGGCAGGCCGTGGGTGGTGGGGTCGGACTGGCGGGGCAGGCCGGCCTTGTCGCGGGCCGCGGCGATCAGCTGGGCGGTGCGGGTGGCGGTGCCGGAGGGGGCGTCGGCCTTGCGGTCGTGGTGCAGCTCCACCACCTCGACGGTCTCGAAGTACTTGGCCGCCTGCTGCGCGAACTGCATGGCGAGCACGGCGCCGATGGAGAAGTTCGGCGCGATCAGCAGGCCGGTGGCGGGGCTGCGGTCGAGCTGTCCGCGGACGGTGGCCAGGCGGTCCTCGGTCCAGCCGGTGGTGCCGGTGACCACGTGGATGCCGTGGCCGAGGCAGTACTCCAGGTTGGCCATCACCGCGTCGGGGTGGGTCAGCTCGACGGCGACCTCGGCGCCCGCGGCGGTGAGCTCGGCGAGGTCGCTGCCGCGGCCCAGGGCCGCGACCAGTTCCAGGTCGGGGGCGGCCTCGACGGCCTTGACGGCCTCGGAGCCGATCCGGCCCTTGGCGCCGATCACGGCGACACGCAGCGTCATCTTGTGGGGTCCCTTCAGACCAGCAGGTCGGCGAGGTTGGCGGCGCGCTTGTTGTTGACCGGGCCGATCAGCGCGAGCGAGGGCCGGTGCGCCCCCAGCACATCACGGGCCACCGCGTGGACGTCGGCCAGGGTGACGGATGCCATCTTCTCCAGCATCTCGTCGACCGACAGGTGGTGGCCGTAGCTGATCTCGGCCTTGCCGATCCGGTTCATCAGCGAGCCGGTGTCCTCCATGCCGAGCACGGTGGAGCCGGAGAGCTGGCCGATCGCGCGGTGCAGCTCCTCCTCGGTGATGCCCTCCTCGACCACCCGGGCGAGCTCCGCGCGGCAGATCTTGAGCACCTCCTCGACCCGCTTGGGCTGGCAGCCGGCGTAGATGCCGAACAGGCCGCTGTCGGCGTAGGAGGAGGAGTAGGAGTAGACCGAGTAGGCCAGTCCGCGCTTCTCGCGGACCTCCTGGAACAGCCGCGAGCTCATCCCGCCGCCGAGCGCCGCGTTGAGCACGCCCATCGCCCAGCGGCGGTCGTCGTGCCGGGGCACGCCGGGGACGCCGAGGACCAGGTGGGCCTGCTCGGTGGGGCGGTTCATGACCTCGATCCGGCCGGCGGTGCGGACCGCCTTGACGCCGCGGCGGACCTCGGCGGGGTGGCCGGCGGACTTGGCGAGGACCGGTGCGAAGGCCTTCTCGACCAGCCGGACGACCTTGGCGTGGTCGAGGTTGCCGGCGGCGGCCACCACCAGGTTCTCGGGCTTGTAGCGGCGGCGGTAGAAGCCCGCGATCTGGTCGCGGGTGAGGCCGGTGACGGTTTCCTGGGTGCCGAGGATCGGGCGGCCGAGCGGGCCGGTGCCGTAGATCACCTTGGCGAACAGGTCGTGCACCACGTCGCCCGGGTCGTCCTCGGCCATCGCCATCTCCTCGAGGATGACGCCGCGCTCGGCGTCGACGTCCTCGGGGCGGATGAGCGAGCCGGTCAGCATGTCGCAGACCACGTCGATGGCCAGCGGCAGGTCGGTGTCGAGGACCCGCGCGTAGTAGCAGGTGTTCTCCTTGGCGGTGAAGGCGTTCATCTCGCCGCCGACCGCGTCCAGCGCGGCGGAGATCTCCAGCGCGGAGCGGCGTTCGGTGCCCTTGAAGAGCAGGTGCTCCAGGTAGTGGGTGGCGCCGTTGAGGACCGGGGTCTCGTCCCGGGAGCCGACGCCGACCCAGATGCCGAAGGTCGCCGAGCGCACCGTGGGCAGGGTCTCGGTGACGACCCGCAGGCCGCCCGCGAGGACGGTGCGCCGGACGGTGCCGGCGCCGTCGACGCCCTTGAGCAGGGTCCGGGTGGTGCCGGGACGCTGCTGTGCTGCCGAGGCCTGGGCCACGGGTGGACCTCCATGAAACGTGCGGGGAAACAACAGGGTGCGGCCCGCACGCTCCGGGTGGAGCGTGCGGGCCGCGGGAGTGCTAGCGCTGCGTCACTCGGACGCGGCCTCGCCGGCCTCTTCACCCTCGACGACCGGGATCAGCGAGAGCTTGCCGCGGGGGTCGATCTCGGCGATCTCGACCTGGACCTTGGAGCCGACCGCGAGCACGTCCTCGACGTTCTCCACGCGCTTGCCACCGGCGAGCTTGCGGATCTGCGAGATGTGCAGCAGGCCGTCCTTGCCCGGCATGAGCGAGACGAACGCGCCGAACGTCGTGGTCTTCACCACGGTGCCCAGGTAGCGCTCGCCGACCTCCGGCATGGTCGGGTTGGCGATCTGGTTGATCGTCGTACGGGCAGCCTCCGCCGAGGGACCGTCGACCGCACCGATGTAGATGGTGCCGTCGTCCTCGATGGTGATGTCCGCGCCGGTGTCCTCCTGGATCTGGTTGATCATCTTGCCCTTGGGGCCGATGACCTCACCGATCTTGTCCACCGGGATCTTGATGGTGATGATGCGCGGCGCGTTCGGCGACATCTCGTCGGGCGCGTCGATGGCCTCGTTCATCACGTCGAGGATGTGCAGACGGGCGTCCTTGGCCTGCTTCAGCGCGGCGGCCAGGACCGAGGCCGGGATGCCGTTCAGCTTGGTGTCCAGCTGGAGGGCGGTGATGAAGCCCCGGGTACCGGCGACCTTGAAGTCCATGTCGCCGTACGCGTCCTCGGCGCCGAGGATGTCGGTGAGGGTCACGTAGTGGGTCTCACCGTCGATCTCCTGCGAGATCAGGCCCATGGCGATACCGGCGACGGCGGCCTTCAGCGGCACACCGGCGTTCAGCAGCGACATGGTGGAGGCGCAGACCGAGCCCATCGAGGTGGAGCCGTTGGAGCCCAGCGCCTCGGAGACCTGGCGGATCGCGTAGGGGAACTCCTCGCGGGTCGGCAGCACGGGCAGGATCGCCCGCTCGGCCAGCGCGCCGTGGCCGATCTCGCGGCGCTTGGGCGAGCCCACGCGGCCGGTCTCGCCGACCGAGTACGGCGGGAAGTTGTAGTTGTGCATGTAGCGGCGACGGGTCTCCGGGGAGAGCGTGTCGAGCTGCTGCTCCATGCGGAGCATGTTGAGGGTGGTGACGCCCAGGATCTGGGTCTCGCCACGCTCGAACAGGGCCGAGCCGTGCACCCGCGGGATGGCCTCGACCTCGGCGGCCAGGGTGCGGATGTCGGTGACGCCGCGGCCGTCGATGCGGACCTTGTCCTTGATGACGCGCTCGCGGACGATCTTCTTGGTCAGCGCGTTGTAGGCGGCGCCGATCTCCTTCTCGCGGCCCTCGAACTCCGGCAGGAGCTTCTCGGCGGCGATCGCCTTGATGCGGTCGATCTCGTTCTGGCGGTCCTGCTTGCCGGCGATGGTGAGCGCCTTGGCGAGCTCCGGCTTGACGGCGGCGGTCAGCGCGGCCAGGACGTCGTCCTGGTACTCCAGGAAGACCGGGAACTCGCCGGTCGGCTTGGCGGCCTGGGCGGCCAGCTGGGCCTGGGCGGCGCAGAGCACCTTGATGAACGGCTTGGCGGCCTCGAGGCCGGCGGCCACGACCTCCTCGGTCGGCGCCTCGGCGCCGCCCTCGACCAGCTTGATGGTCTTGGTGGTGGCCTCGGCCTCGACCATCATGATCGCGACGTCGCCGTCCGGCAGCGCGCGGCCGGCCACGACCATGTCGAAGACCGCGTCCTCGAGCTCGGTGTGGGTCGGGAACGCCACCCACTGGCCCTTGATCAGCGCGACGCGGACGCCGCCGATCGGACCGGAGAACGGCAGGCCGGCCAGCTGGGTGGACGCGGACGCGGCGTTGATCGCCACGACGTCGTACAGGTGGTCCGGGTTGAGCGCCATCACGGTGACGACGACCTGGATCTCGTTGCGCAGGCCCTTGACGAAGGACGGGCGCAGCGGGCGGTCGATCAGGCGGCAGGTGAGGATCGCGTCCTCGGAGGGCCGGCCCTCACGACGGAAGAACGAGCCGGGGATCCGGCCCGCGGCGTACATCCGCTCCTCGACGTCGACCGTCAGCGGGAAGAAGTCGAAGTGCTCCTTCGGCTGCTTGGAGGCGCTGGTGGCCGACAGCACCATGGTGTCGTCGTCCAGGTAGGCCACGGCGGAGCCGGCGGCCTGACGGGCCAGCCGGCCGGTCTCGAAGCGGATGGTACGGGTGCCGAAGCTGCCGTTGTCGATGACGGCCTCGGCGTAGAACACGTTCTCTTCCACCTGGAAGATCTCCTCTTTCGTACGTCTCCCGAGGAGCGCCCCTGCGCTTTGCCTACCGATGGCCCGGGCAGTCTGGGCCGGTCTTCGATCGAAGCCTCCGGGCCGTCCGTTCGTCGGACTCCCGGGGGCCACTACCGAGGACCGGCGCCTGCGGCCTGCTGGTAGGTGGTCGCGTGTGGACGCTCCCCTGGTGCGGGCGGCTTCCGTTTGAAGCCAGCGGCCCGCTCGTGGTGCGGTGATGCTGCCCCGGTTCTTGCGGCGTCGTGTCGCCGTCATGACCGGGCATGCCCCTCACCTTACAAATTCACACCCTACCGATCCGGTGATTGCCACGCGTGGGGAAATACGGCGGCGTCACTGCGGCGGATGTGCCGAAGGGCGGCTCCCCGGGAAGGGGAGCCGCCCCACGGTGCGGTACTCAGCGAGCGCCGCCGGCGGCGCCGCGGCGGATGCCGAGGCGGTCGACCAGGGTACGGAAACGCTCGATGTCCTTCTTGGCCAGGTACTGCAGCAGCCGGCGGCGCTGGCCGACCAGGATGAGCAGGCCACGGCGCGAGTGGTGGTCGTGCTTGTGGGTCTTGAGGTGACCGGTCAGGTCCGCGATACGGCGGGACAGCATGGCGACCTGGACCTCGGGAGAGCCGGTGTCGCCCTCCTTCTGGCCGAACTCGGCGATGATCTGCTTCTTGACGTCGGCGGCGAGAGCCACTGCATCTCCTTCAAAGGGTTTCGCCGAGCGATTCTGGTAGGCGACACAGAATCTGACTGAGCCCGGACTGACCAAGAGTACCAGCGCCGGTCGGCCGCCCCCGCCAAGGGGGCCGCCGACCGGCGCGGAGCAGCGGTTGCGCGGTCAGCTGGTGGCGCCGCGGACCAGGGCGTAGATGTTCAGCACCGCCAGGGCCAGCGGGACCAGCGAGATCAGCATCAGGCCGTCGATCATGTCGAGGATACGGCCCCAGAACGGGGACACCCCCTGCTTGGGCACGATCAGCGCGATGGCGGTGAGCACCGCGGCGCCGAACGCGATCGAGGCGGCCAGCCAGATGGTGCGCAGGTCGATCGCGGTCTCGCCGGACTTCAGCAGGAACAGCGGGGTGTTCAGCGACAGGCCGACGATCAGCAGGCCGAGACCGGCGAGGCCGGCCACTGTCAGGCTGAAGACCTGGGCGGTGTAGCGGAACAGCCGGGCCCGCAGCATGGTGGAGACGCCCAGCGTCAGCGCCAGCACCTCGGCGAACGCGCCGTTGCTGAAGCCGAGCACCGCGCAGGCACCGACGATGGTCGCGGCGCAGCCGCCGACCAGGCCGACCAGCACCTCGTGGCCGCGGCGGGCCTGGTGGGCGATCCGCTCGTACTGGACGGTCTCCGCGTGGTCGGCCTCCTCCGTGTAGGAGTTGCCGCGGGTGCGGGTCTGGCCGGGGGCGCTGAAGCCGACCGGGAGCCTGGCGAACCGGGCCGACAGGGCCGGCAGGAAGCCGATCACCGAGACCGCGGCGACGCCGGTGACGGCGGCGATGTGGGTGGGCGAGGTGCCCGGCAGCAGCACCGCGGCGAAGGTCGCCAGGGTGCCGGCGGCGGCCAGGAAGGAGGCCGCGACGAAGACCGAGTCCTTCTCCGGCAGCAGGCCGACCAGCAGCACCGAGACCACCAGCACGGCCACGCAGCCGACCAGGAACTGCAGCCGGCCCGGGCCGTCGCCCCGGTGGGCGGCGGCGATGATGCCGGAACCGGCGATCAGGGTGTGCGGCAGGGCGCCGAGGCCGAGGGCCAGTGCGGCGTCGTGGTCGTCGTACACCCGGGCGCGCACGCCGGAGTAGGCGACCAGCACCACGGCGGTGACGCCGGACAGGATGCCGGGCAGCCCGTACATGTCGTGGTGGACGTCGGAGAACCAGAGCGCGAAGCCCAGCAGGACCAGCAGCACTGTGCCGCCGACCAGGCCGAAGGCCCGCATCAGGTCGGGGCTCCAGAACCGGCGGTCGGCCTCGACGGCCTTGGCGATGGCGTCCGCCACGTCGTCGTAGACCGCGGGCGGCAGCGACTCGGCGAACGGGCGCAGGCTCAGCAGGTCACCGTCGCGGACCTGCTGCGCGGCCAGCGGCAGGCCGCTGTCGAGCACGGTGCCGTCGCGGCGCACCAGGTGGAAGCCCGTGGGCGCCCCGTCCACCTGGGTCTGGCCGGACAGCCGCAGGACCTCGGGGTAGATGTCCGCGAGCGGCACGTCCTCCGGCAGTGCGACATCGATCCTGCTGTCCGGCGCCACGACCGTGACCCGGCAGAATCCGGTCGTCGCGTTTCCACTCACCGGCGCTCCCCCTCGTTGACTGTGTCGGTAAGTCAGCTAGACGCCTTGCTGGCTCCGGGCCGGCCCGGAACTGACACGATCCGGCCAAGAGTTGGCGCGGCGTTACCCTACCGCCAGCCCGGCCCGGCCCGCTCGCCGCCCCTCGCGCAGCCCGCCGGTGGACGGCAGTTGACTGCCCGGCAGGCGGCCTCCACGGGGCTGACGCCCGGCCAGGCCGCCCCCGTGGCCGAACGATCCGGACCCGACCAGTAGGATCGGCCCCTGCGCGAGGCGTACGGGGGCGGACGAACGCACGTCACCCCTGGAGCGCCTGCGGTCGGCGGAGCGGGGGCGGCGTCATCACACGGGGCGCCCTCACCCGTACGTATCCAGTTGCGTGAGGGCTGATGCCGTGGTGAGCGAGCAGTACGAGGCGGTCGCATGAGCGTGGTAACCGTCAAGCGTCCGGCGCGGGCGTACCCGCCCCCGGTCCCGGACGAGCCGGTGGAGCTGGTGGCTCCGCCAGAGCTGCCCCGCGGCGGCGGCGAGGACTGGATGATGTCCTTGCTGCCGCTGCTCGGCATGGGCGGATCGGCGGCCTTCTTCTTCTCGCCGGGCGCCCAGGGCCCGATGAAGATGATGGGTGTCCTGATGGTCGCCTCGACCGCCGGCATGGCGGTGGCGCAGATCGTCAAGGCCCGCAAGGGGGGCAATGCGGGTACCGCGGACGAGCGCCGCGACTACCTGAAGTACCTGCAGCAGATGCGCCGCCAGGTCCGCCGCACGGCGGAGCACCAGCGCGGCTCGCTGCTGTTCACCCACCCCGAGCCGGACCAGCTGTGGTCGATCGTGGCCGAGGGCCGCCGGCTGTGGGAGCGCAGGCCCGGTGACGGGGACTTCGCCCAGATCAGGCTGGGGCGCGGGCCGCAGCAGCTGTCCACGCCGATCCGGGCGCCGCAGACGGCGCCGATGGACGAGCTGGAGCCGCTCGCGGCCGAGGCGATGGGCACCTTCATCAAGGCCCACGGCACGCTGCAGGACCTGCCGCTGTCGGTGTCGCTGCGCGCCTTCTACCACATCATGGTGTCCGGTGACCCGGACGCCGTGTACGGCAACGTCCGGGCGATGGTCGCCCAGTTGACGACGCTGCACTCGCCCGAGGACCTGATCGTGGCGGTCGCCGCCGCGCCCGGTGCGGTGGACGAGTGGGAGTGGGCCAAGTGGCTGCCGCACACCCAGCACCGCAAGGAGACCGACGGCGCCGGTTCGCGCCGTCTGATCGCCACCGGTCTCGGTGAGCTGGAGGAGCTGCTGGCCGACGAGCTGGCCGGCCGCAAGGGCTTCTCGCGGGACACCGTGCCCTCGCCCGACCAGCCGCACATCGTGGTCATCATGGACGGTGCCGCGGTGCCGCAGGACTCGCTCCTCGGCGGTGTGGAGGGCGTCCAGGGCGTCACCGTGCTGGAGGTCGTCCCCGGCGACCTGGACGAGCCCGGCGGCCACCTGATGATCACCGTCGGCAAGGACGAGCTGCTGCTGGAGGCCGCCTCGGGCGCCGCCTACTCGGGCAGGCCCGACTTCCTGTCGGTCTGGCAGTCCGAGGCGCTGGCCCGTCAGCTGGCCCCGTTCCGGGTGTCGGCCGGCGGTGACGACGGCGACCCGTCGCTGGTCAGCATGGACTTCACCGAGATGATGAACACCGGTGACCCGGGCGCCTTCGACCCGGCCCGGCACTGGCGAGCGAAGCCGCTGCGCGAGAAGCTGCGGGTGCCGCTGGGCGTGGGCACCAACGGCGAGTACGTCTGGCTGGACATCAAGGAGGCCTCGCTGGAGGGGATGGGCCCGCACGGCATGTGCGTGGGCGCCACCGGTTCCGGCAAGTCCGAGGTGCTGCGCACGCTGGTGCTGGCGCTCGCGGTGACGCACTCCTCGGAGATCCTCAACTTCGTCCTCGCCGACTTCAAGGGTGGCGCCACCTTCGCCGGCATGTCGGAGATGCCGCACACCGCGGCGGTCATCACCAACCTGGAGGGCGAGGCCACCCTCATCGACCGCATGCGCGATGCGATCGAGGGTGAGATGAACCGCCGGCAGGAGCTGCTGCGCGCGGCGGGCAACTACGCCAACATCAACGAGTACGAGCGGGCCCGCGGCGCCGGTGCGGCGCTCGACCCGCTGCCCTCGCTGGTGATGATCATCGATGAGTTCTCCGAACTCCTCACCGCCAAGCCCGACTTCATCGACCTGTTCATCCAGATCGGCCGGATCGGCCGTTCGCTCGGTATGCACATGCTGCTCGCCTCGCAGCGCCTGGAGGAGGGCAAGCTCCGCGGTCTGGACACCTTCCTGTCCTACCGGCTGGGTCTGCGCACCTTCTCGGCCGCCGAGTCGCGGGCCGCGATCGGTGTGCCGGACGCGTACCACCTGCCGCCGGTCCCCGGTGTCGGGTACCTGAAGTTCGGCTCCGACGTGATGGAGCGGTTCCGGGCCGCGTACGTGTCCGGGCCGTACCGGCCGCCGGGCCAGGTGCGCAGCGTCAGCGGGGCGACCGTCACCGCGCTGCCGGTGCTGTTCACCGCCTCCGAGGTGCCGGTGATCGAGCCCGTGGTCGAGGAGGTGGTCGAGGAGGTCGAGGAGATCGACGACTCGCTGCTCGACACCATGCTCGACGTGTTCGTGTCGCGGATGCTCGGCCAGGGTCCGCCGGCCCACCAGGTGTGGCTGCCCCCGCTGGAGGAGGCGCCCAGCGTCGACCAGTTGGTGCCGCCGCTGCAGGCGACCGCCGACCGCGGTCTGACCTCGCCGGAGTACGGTGCGCTCGGCCGTCTGGTGGTGCCGGTCGGCATCGTCGACAAGCCGCGCGACCAGCGCCGGGACGTGCTGTACCAGGACTACTCGGGGGCGGCCGGCCACGGTCTGATCGTCGGTGGCCCGCGGTCCGGCAAGTCGACGATGATCCGCACCATGGTGGCGGGCTTCGCGGTCACCCACACCCCGGTGGAGACGCAGTTCTACCTGCTCGACTTCGGTGGCGGCGGTTTCGGCGCGCTGGCCGACCTGCCGCACGTCGGCGGCGTGGCCGGGCGTCTGGACGTCGAGAAGGTCCGCCGCACGGTCAGCGAGGTGCACGGGGTGCTCAACCGCCGCGAGGAGCTCTTCCGGGCCAGCGGCATCGACACCATCGCCACCTACCGCACCAGGCGGGCGGCCGGCCAGCTGCCGGACGAGCAGTTCGGTGACGTCTTCCTGATGATCGACGGCTGGCTGACCTTCAAGCAGGAGTACGAGGTCCTGGAGCCGGTCATCGCCGACATCGCCCAGCGCGGTCTCGGCTACGGCGTCCACGTGATCATCACGGCGGCCCGGTACGCCGAGGTCCGCCCGGCGCTGAAGGACCTGCTGCAGAACCGCACCGAGCTGCGGCTCGGCGACTCGATGGAGTCGGAGATCGACCGCAAGGTCGCGCAGAACGTCCCGGCCGGCGCGCCCGGCCGCGGTCTGACCGCCTCCAAGCTGCACTTCCTCGGCGGTCTGCCGCGCCTGGACGGCTCGTCCGCGGTCGAGGACCTGGTGGACGGGGTCACCGACCTGGTCGCCCAGGTCAACGCGGCCTGGGCGGGGCCGCGCGCCCCGCAGGTCCGGATGCTGCCGCAGGTGCTGGACGGCAACGCGCTGCCCAAGGGCTTCGAGCACCCCGAGCTGGGTGTGGCCTTCGGTGTGGACGAGGTCGAGCTGGCGCCGGTCTTCGTCAACTTCGAGTCCGACCCGCTGTTCATCGTCTTCGGTGAGAGCGAGTCGGGTAAGTCGGCGCTGCTGCGGATGCTGATCAAGCAGATCACCGAGCGGTACACCCCGGACCAGGCCGGCATCGTGGTCGGCGACTTCCGCCGCTCGCTGCTGGGCGTGGTGCCGCCGGAGTACCTGGTGGAGTACGCGGCCGCGGCCCCCGCCATGACGTCCATCGTCGAGATGCTGCGCGGGGCCTGCTCCCGCCGGCTCCCCGGCCCGGACGTCACGCCGGAGCAGCTGCGCAACCGCAGCTGGTACACCGGCAAGGACATGTTCGTGATCGTGGACGACTACGAGCTGGTCGCCACCGCCTCGGGCAACCCGCTGGCACCGCTGGCGGAGTTCCTGCCGTTCGCCCGCGACATCGGTCTGCGCGTGATCATCGCGCGCAGCGCCGGCGGCGCCGGCCGGGCCCTGTTCGAGCCGGTCATGCAGCGGATGCGCGAGCTGGGCGGCCAGGGCGTGCTGCTCTCCGGCGACAAGGGCGAGGGCGCGCTGCTCGGCACGGCCAAGCCGCAGCCGTTCCCGCCGGGCCGGGGCACGTTCGTGACCCGCCGGGCCACCGCCGGGAACACCGTGCAGACGGGCTGGCTGCCGGCGCCGTAAGGGCACCGGAGCGCACCGAGCGACGACGAGGGCCGGATCCCGCCAGGGGTCCGGCCCTCGTGGCATTCCGCACCGTGGACTGTGCCAGAACGTTATGGAGGTTTTTTCGCGGCAGACCTGCGGTTCCCGCACCCCCGGACCGCCTTCGAATCAATGGCACTTGCGCGCGATTCACCTTTGATTCAAGTGCCGTTCATCGGCGCTAACAAGTCGGACATAGCAGAAGATTGCCGCGCGTGACCATGAAATCAGTCTCGAACGATGCAGGATGCAACGGATTCCGAAGCTGATCGGCGTTGACGCACCCGATCCCGTCGCGGTTCCATGGCGCAGCGGGAGTGACCTTGAAGACACCGGCAACGCCTCGGAGGCGATACCACTCCCGCCCCCCTCACCACCTCGGCCGATCGGACCACCCATGACCGACACGCTTCCCCCTCAGGTCGTCGCCGCCCCCGCGGCCGACCCCACCGGAGCGGGCGCGCCGAAGACGCTCACCCGTTCGATCGGCGTGGTGGGCGGCACCCTGCTGACGCTGTCCTGCGTCACGCCGGCCTCCTCCCTGTTCGTCCTGGTCCCGGACCTGTTCAGCTCGTTGGGCACCGCCACCGCGATGTCGATCGCGATCGGCTCGGTGCTCTGCATCGCGGTCGCGTTCTGCTACTCGGAGCTCGGCACCCTGATCCCCAGCGCCGGCGGCGAGTACGCGATGGTGGGGACCCTGGCGGGCCGGTTCGCCGGCTGGCTGGTGTTCGTCCAGTCCCTGATCGTGGTGATGATCGTGCCCTCGGTCATCGCCATCGGCACGGCCGACTACCTGACGCCGATCATGCACGTGGACGCCCGGTGGGCGGGCGCCGCGGTGATGCTGGCGGCCACCGTGGCCGGTCTGCTGGACCTGCGGGCCAACGCCTGGATCACCGGTGTCTTCCTGGTCCTGGAGGTGATCGCGGCCGGCGTGGTGTCCGTCCTCGGCTTCGCGCACAGCGAGCGCGGCGTGGGCTCGATGCTGCACGGCGTGGTCGGCGACAGCCACGGCGGCAGCAGCACGGTCGGCTTCGCGGCCATCCTGGCGGCGATGGGCACCGCGCTCTTCGTCACCCAGGGCTTCTCCACCGCCATCTACCTCTCCGAGGAGCTGGAGAACCCCCGCCGCAACGTCGCCCGCACCGTGCTGTGGACGCTGGCCCTGTCGGTCGTGGTGATCCTGGTGCCGGTCATCGCCATCACCATGGGCGCCCCCGACCTCGACACCCTCACCGGCGGGGACGTCTCGGGCCTGGTGGCCGGCTGGAGCAACTCCACGGTCGGCAGCTTCATCAGCCTCTGCATCGCGCTCGCCATCATCAACGCGGGCATCGTGATGGTCATCCAGAACTCCCGGGTGCTGTTCGCCTCCGGCCGCGACAAGGCCTGGCCGGAGCCGGTCAACAAGGCCTTCGGCACCCTCAACCGGCACGGCTCCCCGTGGATCTCCACCCTGGCGGTCGGCGTCCCCGGCGCGGTGCTCTGCTTCGTCCCCAACGGTCTGCTCACCAACATCACCGGGGTCGCCGTCGCGGCGCTCTACCTGCTGGTCGCCGTCGCCGCGCTGTTCTCCCGCCGCGGCGCCCACAAGGACGCCCCCGCCTGGCGCCAGCCGCTGTGGCCGGTCCTGCCGGTCCTGCTGATCCTGGTGCTCGGTTACGTGCTGACCAAGCTCGACCCCACCGCCCTGTGGTGGACCGGCGGCCTCACCGCCGCGGCCGCCCTCTACTGGCTGCTGTACCTGCGGCCGCGGCAGGACAGCCGCTGGGTGATCACCCTGCCCGAGGACGAGCAGGTCTGACCCGCACCACGTACGAAGGCCGGTGGCCCCGTCCCGCGAGGGGACGGGGCCACCGGCCTTCCGGCGCCGTACGGCTGCTCAGAACTCCTGACCGGCCTGGCCCGCCTGGCGGCGGCGGTAGTCCCGCATCACCACCGAGCCGCCGGCCAGTGCGGCCACGATCAGCGCGCCCGCCGCCAGCACGAAGGTGCCGGTGCGCTGGTCCCGGTCGGCCTGGGTCTCCGCCAGGCCGAGCGGCTGCGCCACGATCGGCACGGTGTCCAGCCGCACCTTGGCATCCGGGTGCGGCGCGGGGTCCTGGTCCTTGCCGCCCTGGACGGCCTTGACCGGGTCGACCACGCCCCAGCCGATGAACTTGTTGCGGTCGCGCTCGTTGCGCTGCGCGGTCTGCTCGATCCGGGCCCGGACCTGGGCCGGTGTCCAGTCCGTGTGCATCCCCACCAGGATCGCCGCCAGCCCGGACACGTACGGCGCGGAGAAACTGGTGCCGTTGTCGACGCACTGGCCGCCGGCCGGGACGGTGGAGAGCATGTCCACCCCCGGCGCGACCACCCCGACGAAGTCGCCGTACTGCGAGAACGGCGCGCGCTCGTTGTTGCGGTCCGAGGCGCCCACCGCCAGCACGGTGTCGAAGGCCGCGGGGTAGGTCGGGCCCTCCTTGCCGTCGTTGCCGGAGGAGGCGATCACCACGACCTTGGCGGTCTCCGCGCGCTTCAGGGCGTCGCGCAGCTGGGACTTCATCGGGAAGTCGCCCTCTTCACCGGTCGCCCGGACGTCCTGCGAGATGTTGATGACCTTGGCGCCCCTGGCGACCGCGGTGTCGATCGCCTTGATCAGCGTCTCGACGTTGCCGTTGCCGTCGCTGTCGTTCTGCCGGATGCTCAGGATCGTCGCGTCCGGGGCGATGCCCACGAAGCCGGTCCGGCCGGGCAGCGGCTTGGCGGCGATGATGCCCGCCACCTTGGTGCCGTGGCCGACCTTGTCGGTCAGCCCGTTGCCCTCGACCGGCTGGTTGGTCTGCCGGTCGACGAGGTACGAGCCGCCGTCCAGGACCTTGTCCTTGAGCTGCTGGTTCTGGTTGTCCACGCCGGTGTCGATCACCGCGACGGTGACCCCCGCGCCGCGTCCGCCCTGCCACAACTCGTCCAGCAGCACCCGCTGCAGCGCCCACGGGGCACTCGCGACGTCCTGGGACGGGAAGGTGCACTCACCGGCGGCGGCTATCGCGACCGGCGCCTTCACATCGCCCGAGGCGTCCGCCCCGGGCCCGGCCGCGTACGCCGGCGCCGCGGCCGCCACGCCGACCACCCCCAGCACCACCGATGCGGCGGCCAGCCTGCGGTACCTACCCAACGACACCCGTCCACCCCTCTGATCCACACGATGCCGTGCGCGTCTGCGCGACGCGCGAAGGGCGGGCGTCCTGCCGGACGCCCGCCCCGCTCACCGGTGAGGTACCGCCTCACCGGCGAGGTACCGCCCCTGGTGGGCCGTACTCAGCCCCAGATGCCGACGTTCTTCTGCTCGGTCGCCTGGTAGCTCTGCGCGGCGTTGTCCAGCGCGGTCGCGATCTGGCCGAGCACCTGCTGCAGGTCGGCGGCCTTCGCGTCCCACTGCGCCTGGCGGGCCTGGTAGCCCTCCTGGGCCGCGCCCTCCCAGCTGGCCGCGATGCGCTGGACGCCCGACTTCAGGTCGTCGAGCTGCGACTGGATGCGCGCGGCCGTCTGGCGCACCTCCGAGCCCGCGTTCTGAATGGTCGAGAAATTGACGAGAATGCCGTTGTTGCCAGCCATGGTGTCTCCTTGTCGATGTGGCCGTCGGCGCCCCGTTTACGCAGCCGTCGGCCAAGGCTTCGGATTGAGTCGCCCGCGAGGGCTCAGCCGCCGATGCCGGACAGCGAGGACTGCTGGTCCTCCTCGGTCGCGGCGTAGAGCTTCGTGGTGGCCTCGATCGCCTGCTTGATCTCGTCGAGCACCTTGTTCAGCGCGTTCGCGTCCTCGTTGAAGCGCGACTGCATCTGCTGGTACGCGGCCGCGGCCTGACCCTGCCAGCCCTGAGAGATCGAGTCCACCAGCGAGTTCAGCTTGCCGATCTCACCCTGAACCTGCGCGTTCACCTCACCGATGCGGTTGGCGAACGCGTTCATCTCCTCAGCGGTCGTCCTGAACTGACCAGCCATGATCCACCGTCCCCCATGAGACAGACTTCGTCCGGATAGTCCTGGCACGGTCTACCCGTCGACACCACGGTGTGATGCCCCGGAGAACTTTAGCCTTCCGACGCAAGACACCCAACACCGGGAGGCGGGTAGTTACCAGACCATGACACTACGCCCCAAAGCGGAATGACGTTCTGTCACGCCTTTCCCTACGCGTTCTGGGCCTGCAGCGCGGCGAAGGTGTTCAGCACACCGCCGCCCGGCACCAGCTTCGACCACTCCACCGGCACCTGGGTGGGGACGATGTCCTTGTAACCCAGCCGCGCCTGCGCCTCGTTGGCCTCGCTCTTCTGCTCCGGCTGACCACCGGGCGCCGGGGTCGCGGAGGCACCGGCCGCACCGGCCGGGCCGTCGTTGTTGTTCGGCAGCGAGTAGCGCAGGCCCGTCTCGGTGATCAGGAAGTCGCTGCCGGACGTCTCCGCACCGACGTTGTCCACCGCCCGGTACAGCAGGCCGTGGCCCGGCGTCACGTGCGCACTGAGCGAACCCGAGGAGACCGGCGCCGGGTAGTCGGTCCAGGCCCAGACGCTGCGCTTGACGACGTTCTTCTCGATGCTCTCGAAGGTGCTGCAGACCACCGACCGGGCGCCCTTGTCGGTGCCGGCGTTGACCGCCTTGTCGATCCGGTTGGACGGCCAGGTCACCGGGGCCTTCATCGCCTCGGTGTCCACCAGCGGCGCCAGCTTGGCGTTGTCCGACGGGGTCAGCTGGAACGGCTCCGGCTTCTTCCGGTCGTACACCGTGTCCATCCCCGGGTCGTTGAGGATCAGTTCGGCCTGCAGGGGCGTCACGGCGTAGATGTGGTCGGTGCCGACCACGAAGAAGCTGTCCTGGAACTGCAGCACCCGGCCGACCCGCTTCTCGGCCGTCGAGGAGACGTCCACCGTGGAGAGGGTGACCTTGCCGTCCACGAAGCCGGGGATCTTCGGGAAGGTGATCGCCTTGCCGTCGGCGAGCGTGCGCAGCCAGTCGTCGGTCACCTGCTGCGGCTGCGTGCCGCGGCCGAACAGCGCCGACTCCATGGCCTGCTGGTCACCGGCCTGGGTGTCGACCGGGCCGACCGCGTGCCGGGTACCGGTGGAGTCCACCAGGTACTTGCTGCCGGGGGTGCCGCCGGTCGGCGGGCCCTGGACGAACAGCGCCTGGCCGTCGGCGAGCATCTTGTCCTTGGCCGCCAGGGTCTCGGCCTCCTTGTCGGCCGCCACGAAGACCGACTGGCTGATCGACTCCTGCGTGTTGGTCGCGTTGCCGGGACGGTCGCAGACCGACCACTTCTTGGCCGCGCCCGCGTCGGCCGCCTTCGGCAGCCGGTCCGGCGCGTACGGGATCCCGATCGTCGCCCCGTGGTTGCGGTACTTGTCGAGCACGTCGTCGGCGACCGGCATCACCTCGGCGCCGGCCGGCAGCACCAGCCGGGCCGAGGACATGTTCAGCACCTGGTGGAGCACCATCTGCCCGTTGGTCGGGTCCTTGAGCACCACGTACCGGGTGGTCGACTGCTTCGCCTGGACGATGTACTTGCCGCTGTCCCAGTTCACCGGCGCGGCCGGCTTGATGACACCCCACATGCCGAAGCCCGCCACCGTGACCGCGGCCACCACGAAGCTCGGCAGCACCGCGCGCACCGGACGAGGCGCGTCCTCGTCGTTGCCGCCGCCACTGGGCTGCAGGAATGCGCCGACCATCCGCTTGCGTGCGAAGGTGTAGGCGTTCAGCTCGTCCCGGCGTGATGCCATGCTTGTCGTCTCCCCTGTGTGACCGACATCTGTGGTTGCGTCAGCGCACGTGTCCAGTGCGCGAGTCTGCCACCCCGGGCCACCCGGCCGGGCACCCCCCACCGGCACGAGGACCGGCCAACCCTCTACGATGCGGCAGCAGACGGTGAGTACGGTACGGGTACGGTTCGCCGACCGGCCAACCGGGCCGTGATATCTGATCAGAGAGGGCCACTCGGGGGATGCCAAGCCAGTCCGCTCCAGCGCGACGCAGCACATCACAGGGCCGGACGCCGGAGAGCCGGGGAGGACGCCGGGCGGCCGCCGCCGCGCGGCCCGCACCGACCGCCGCGGTCACGCCGAAGGTCCAGCCCAGGCCGGGACTGCTCGGCAGCCGGCTGCGCCTGCAGCAGCTCGTGCTGCTGGAGGTCGCCGCCGCCCTGGTCGCGGTGGGCTGGACGATCAAGCCGATGATGGCCGGCGTCTTCGCGGTGCCCGCCGTCGTCCTCGTGGTGGTGGCCCTGCTGCCGCTGTCCGGCCGGACCGCGCCCGAGGGCATGCGGGTCCGTCTCGCGCTCAAGTCCCGCCGCAAGGAGGCGCAGTACAACGTGCCGCCGCCCGGCACCGACCCGGCACTGGCTCCCGCCCTGGAGCTGGAGCCGGCCCTGCGCACGTACACCCACGCCACCGAGACCGACCTCGGCGACGGCCGGCCGCTGCGCCGGGAGACCGGCATGGTCGGCGACGGCACCTTCCTGACCTCGGTCCTGCTGGTGCAGGCCAAGGACCAGCCGCTGCGCCCGCACCGGACCGCGCTGCCGCTGCCGCTGGACGTGATCTGCTCGGCGCTCCAGGTGGACGACATCGCCCTGGAGTCGGTGCAGCTGGTCCAGCACACCCAGCCCGCCCCGGCGCCGCACCTGCCGGACCAGTCGCTGGCGTTCCGCGCCTACCACCAGCTTCCGGACGGGCTCACCACCCCCGGGCTCCGGCTGACCTGGGTCGCGCTGAAGCTCGACCCGGAGAAGGCCGCCTCGGCGGTGCTGGCCCGCGGCGGCGGCGAGGAGGGTGCGCGCAAGACCCTGCAGCGCGTCACCGACCAGCTCGCCGGCCGGCTCAACAGCGCCGGGTTCACCGCCACGGTGCTGGACGAGCGCGAGCTGATCGCGGCGCTGGCCATCTCGATCTGCGCCAACCCGATGGCGGTGGCCGGCCGTCAGGGCACCGGCGGCGGCGGGCTCGGCGCCCGCCGGACCCAGGAGAGCGGCAAGTTCTGGCGGATCGACGACCGCTGGCACAGCACCTACTGGATCTCCAAGTGGCCGCAGCTCGGCCGCCCCGGTGGCGCCCCCGGCCGGATCTCCGCACCCGACCTGGTCAACCTGGTCACCGGCACGCCCGCGCTGGCCAGCACCTTCAGCCTGACCGCCGGCCACGGCATGGGCGGCTCGGTCGCGATCAGCGGACACGTCCGGGTGACCGGCCGCAGCGAGAGCGAGGTCGCCCAGGTCGGCCGCCTGGTCGAGACCCGTGCGCAGAGCGCCGGGGTCGGCCTGACCCGCCTCGACCTGGAGCAGGCACCGGGCCTGCTCGCCACGCTGCCCCTGGGAGGGACTTCCTGATGGCCTATCAGAGCTACCCCGTCCAGGCCCCGCAGCCCGGCCCGGACCAGCCCCGCCCGCCGAAGATCCGCCCCGGCTTCGGCCTGCGCGGCCCCAGCCGGGAGAAGCACGTCCTGACCACCGAGGACCTGGCCGCGCTGTCCTTCCCGGTCGGCGACGACGGTGTGCTGATCGGTGTCGACCCGCAGCAGCAGCCCGCCGTGATCGGCCTGTTCCGCCCGTCCTCGTACGAGGTGGTGCTGGTCGGCGGCATGTGGACGGCGCAGATCATCGCGCTGCGGGCGGCCGCCACCGGTGCCCGGGTCGCCGTCGAGACCGGCCGCCCGCAGGCCTGGTCGCCGATGGCGCAGGCGGCCGGCGGCGGCCAGCCGTGCGTGACGGTGCACCAGGTCGGCCGGCTCGGCGCCCAGGGCGCCTCGGTGGCCTCCCCGGTGCTGGTGGTGCGTGACCTCGGCGCGCGCCCGTCGCGCAGCCGGCTGTCCGCGACGCCGTGGCAGACCACCCTGACCCTGCTCCCGTACCTCGGCCCGAACGCCGCCCGGGTGCTCAACGCGGCCGACCTGGTCGGCCTGCAGCGGATCTCCCCGCAGGAGTCCGACCTGGTCGGGCGGCTGCTGTCGCTCGGCAGCGCGGAGGTCGCGGCGCTGCCCACGCTCGGTGACAACATCACGCTCTGGGCGACCCGGATGCCTGGTGCTGGTGGCCGGCCTGCTGTTCACGGCGGCCTTCGCGCCCTGGATCTCGCCGTACGACCCGCTCAAGCAGAACCTGATGAACACCCTC
>NZ_JBEZIR010000132.1:0-23886 GCF_040651175.1 Kitasatospora sp. NPDC048540 | reverse complement strand
CCTCCTCCAGCTCGCCGAGGCGCCGGAACAGCGTCCGGGACAGCACCCGGGCGTCCGCGGGCGACACCGCCGACGGATCCTCGATCCGCGGCAGCGGAGCCGGGCCTGCTGTCGTCCCGCTCGGAAGAGTCGGAGCTGCGATCGGAGCTGCGATCGGGGCTGCGATCGGCGTGATGGGGCTCAGGACGGCCATGGCTCTCCCTCTTCCGGCCTTGTGGGTCGTTCGTCCCGCGCTGGGACCCCGGCCGTGTACCCCGCGCCTTTCGAGGGAACCAACAACTCGCCATCTTCTCCATGTCTCCACAGGCCGGACAGACGCAGGCATTCGTCAGACGTCATGCGCTGCAGCGGAACTGGGAGCACGAACCCGCGGCGCAACACACCCGCACTGCGGTACGCCGCCCGGGCCGGGGCCCGTGGGGAAGCCCGCGGCCTTCCGGACGACGTCAGCCGCCGTCGGCCGCCATGGTGAGGCGGATGACGGTGCCGGTGTCCGGGCTGCTGCGGATCTGGACGAGGTCGCACATCTGCTGGACCAGCCAGAGGCCCCGGCCGCCGATCTGGTCCATGGTGGGGCGGACCCGGCCGGCCAACGGGTCGTCGATGTACCCGGTGTCACGGAACTCGCAGATCACTCGCGCGTCGGCCGCCCAGGTGCGCAGCGTCCCACCGCCCGCGTGCTTGACGCTGTTGGCGGCGATCTCGGTGGCGGCGAGCAACAGGTCCCGTAGCCGGTCGCCGGTCAGGCCGTGCCGGCCCGCGCAGGCCGTGATGCGTTCACGAACCGATGCTAGCTCCCCTGCCACGAAGGTCAGCTCCTCGTTCGGGTCGCAGGGGTCGGTCAGCGGCTCGAAGGCGTACGGGCCCTCGATGAAGGCCGTCGCAGGCTCCGGGCCGTCCTGGCCGAGTACGAACGGGTGGCAGCGCTGCAGCGCGCCCAGGGTGCCTTCGGCGACCGCGGCGGTGTCGAACGGGCAGAGCAGCCACCACACCGGTGAGTCGGCGAACGCCCGGTTGAGCAGCCACTCGTGGTAGCGCAGCTCGGCGGTCTCGGCCTCGGTGCGGCCGGGCCACCGGTTCTCGCTGATGGCGCGGACCGGTCGGCCTGCTTGGGCGACCTTCCCGATCCAGGCCTGCCACATGGGGATCAGCCGGCCCGGGTTGCCGCCGAGCTCGCCGGTGTCCAGGAAGGACACCCGGTCCGCGGTGCCGGCACCGACCAGCGCTTCGCGCAGCGACTGTTCCCGTGGGCCGGAGACGGCGACCACGACCGACTCACCTGCTTCCAGGGCGTGCTCGACGAACGAGAGGGTCCCGGAGAGGAAGCGGCGCTCGTCGGCGTAGGGGAACAGGATGTGGCGCACGCCGGTCTCCGGGGAGCGGGCCGGACCGGGAGCGGAGTCGAGGTGGTTCACTGCATCAGCTCCACGGGGATTTCGGGATGCTCGAACCCGAGCAGCGACCAGCTGCGGCGGAGGGTCTCGTTGGCGTGCCGGAGTTCGATCCGGCGGTCCTGGCGGCCGCGGGCGACCTGTGCCAGGGCGGTCAGCCCGGTGCTGTCCATGAACTCCAGCCCCGCGCAGTCCAGGTGCAGCACCGGCACCCGCGCCACCAGCTCGCCGAGTGCGGTGCGGAACGAAGCCGCGCCCTCGGTGTCGACGACACCGCTGACGCTCCACCGGTCACCGGCAGAACTGAACAGCCGGAACGACGGCGCGACCGGTCCCGCGCCCAGATGGTGCGGGTGCACGCCGACGGCCTGGTCGATGGCCTCGGGCGTCAGCGCCGCACGGGCGTAGACGCACACCAGGATCGTGCCCCGGTCGGCGGCGAGGGCATCGAGTCTGAGCTCGTGCCGCGCCACGATCTCGGGGCGGGTGTCGTCGGCGGGCAGGCCGCTCAGGTCCGCGAGCACCCGCAGGGTACGGAACCCCTCGCGGTCGGCGCGTTCGGTACCGCGGGTGACCTCGTTGAAGAGCGGTTCCCAGGATGCGGGGCCGCGACGCTCTCCGTCCGACTCCCCGAGAAGCAGCACCATGTCGCCGAACAGCTCGCCGTCGGCCACGAAGGCGCGCGTCGGCCCGGTCGTGTCCTCGCCCGGGTCGACCATCCAGCAGACGTGGTCCCCGACGTCGACCGGATCGAGTGTCGTCACACGGCGTGCTGTCCTCACTCCAACCCCTTCGCCCGCCCCTGATCGACAACTCTAGTCGGTGCCATCGTCCCGCGCGGGGCGGCGCCACCCTGCCGGGTGGCGGTGGGTGGTCGGTGTGGCGGCCGGTGTCGCGGCCGGTGTTCCGCCCGGTGTGGACCCAGGCAACCGTCAGATCGCTGAACGGTGTTCGTCGGATCGGTCGCACAGGTCGACGTCATTCCGGCCCGCGGCCGGGCCGGGGCCCCTCTCCCTCCTCTGCGGCCCCGGATCTGCTCGGAGCCTCCTCCTCGCCGAATACGACGTCGACATGTTGCTCAGGACGGCGTTCCTCCTGCCGGGCGATGGCCGCGAGTACCTCCTCGTCGGCGCCGGTGAGCGGCGGCTGGAGGATGCTGCGCGGCCACAACTGCCGGGCCAGCACCACATTCGTCTCGGCCGCGTACACGGTGATCTGGGCCGCCAGGTACAGCCAGGCCAGCAGCCCGATCACCGTGGCGAAGAACCCGTAGACCTGGCCGGCGTGGCGCAGTTCGTGGGTGACCAGGATGGAGCCGAACGCCTGCAGGACCGTGAACAGCGGGCCTGCCACGGCGCAGCCGGGCCACAGGGCCCGGGTGGGCACCGCCTTCGGGGTGAGGACCCGGAAGCAGGCCAGGCACAGTGCGGCGTTCACGATCGCGGACACCAGCAGGGCCCCGATCCGGGCCGGCGGTCCGGCCAGGGCGGTGCCGACCAGTGCGGCGGCCGCGGTGGCCAGGAGCAGTCCGGCGGCGAGGACGGTGAACAGGAGCAGGCTGCGGGCCAGCCGCGGCCAGTATCCGGGCCGCTTGACGCCGGGGATGTTCCAGATCTCGGCCATGGCGTGCTGGAGTACCTGCGCGATGCCGAGCGCACCGTACAGCAGCCCGAGTACGCCGATCACCAGCGCCACCCCGCTGCCCTGGAGGGAGTGGACGTTCTGCCGCAGCTGGTCGCCGATGATCGGGAAGTCGGCGAGCGCCGAATCCAGGACCGCCCGCTGGGCCCGGGGCCGGCCGTGCAGGACGAAGCCCAGCGCGGTACTGAGCAGGAGCAGCAGCGGTATCAGGGCGACGAAGCCGTAGTACGTGATCAGGGCGGCGAGCAGGCCGCCGCGGTCGTCGCCGTACTTCTTGGCCACTGCGACGGGCAGACCGGCCGGGCTGTGGCGCTGCTGGAAGCGGTCCACGGCGCGAAGGGCCCGTTCGACCTGGTTCATGCTGGCGCTCCCGTCCCCCGACCGGTGTTCCGTGCCGCCACGTCTGCCCGGACCGTAGGCCCGGAAACCTGTGCGCAGCCTGTGCGCGGCGGTCTCCGGTCGCGCAGGTCCACGCCCCGGTGCCGCCGGGCTGCCGGGTGTCCGGGAGGACGCTCGCCCGGTCCGAGCCGGGTGGGGTTGCCGGCGCCGGCCCAAGATCGCGGGCCGTGGCCCGGTGCCCGTACGACACCTGGCGGCCATGCCCGGGACGCCGCGTGCGCCACCGAGTCCGGGCACGTCAGCGGGTGCGCCGGCCGCTGCCCCCGGCGGAGGCGCGTACCGCCCAGGGCCAAGGCGATCAGCAGGACGACGATTCCGATGAAGAGCAGGTAGAGCAGGCCGTGCGCCGCGACGCCGACGAGCCCCAGGACGATGGCGACCAGAATCAGAACGAGGATCAAGGCCATGGCGCGGTCTCCTGTTCTGCCGCAACGCAGCGACTCGGGCGGTCGCGCCCGGAGCCCGGCTGCAGGAATGCTGCGGGCGGGACCGCATCTGGCGTCTGATCGCTGGTCCGGTGGCCGAACCGGGACCGGCGGACAGACTTCGACGTGATCCGTGTGCCGGTGTTCAGCGCGCGGACCAGACCGGGCACTCCCGGGTGTGCCGGGTCCACACGACCACACCACCGCCGTCACGCACCTCCCGCCTGCGCACGGTCGCGCAGCAGCCACCGGGTACGGCTGGCAGGCTATCCGTAGCCCGGACGACGCCATCCACCGCTGGCGGCGCGGCGCCGGACCGGGCGGCCCTCGGCACCGACCGCTGGGGCCCGATCGGCCGCGGCAGTTGCGGAGGCTTCGGCG
Source organism: Kitasatospora sp. NPDC048540 (assembly GCF_040651175.1). Classification (NCBI taxonomy): domain Bacteria; kingdom Bacillati; phylum Actinomycetota; class Actinomycetes; order Kitasatosporales; family Streptomycetaceae; genus Kitasatospora; species Kitasatospora sp. NPDC048540. The sequence continues at coordinate 19,649 of NZ_JBEZIR010000132.1, read as the reverse complement.
CTACGTCTCCCTGCTCCGGCGCAGGTCGCTGCCCCACCATCCCGATGGGCACGCCCAGGGCTCGCGCACGGCTACGACGACGACTACGACGCTCGGACATGCCGATACCCTGCCCGCTCACCGCCGTCTCACCGCCCGCCGGGTCGGCGACACGCCACCACGGGTCACCCACCTGGCATCACGGCCGGCGGGCCCGGGCGTCTGGGCAGCCGCCCGGCCGGGCCGTACGGTGGTCCTGTCCACTTGATCCGCATCAGAAGGGGACGTGTGAGCGACACCACCGGGCCGGACTTCACCGCATCCGTCCGCGACACCCTCGGCGGCCCGGTCATCGAGGCCACCGGCGAACTCGACCTGGACAGCGCACCCATCCTGCACTCCGCGCTGCACCGCGCCCTCGGGGCGAGCCCGCCGCCCCCGATGCTGGTCATCGACCTCGCGGGCGTCACCTTCTGCGACTCCTCCGGCCTCAACGCCCTGCTGCAAGCTCGGATCGAGAGCCAAGGCCTCGGCGTGGCACTCCACCTGGCCCGCCCGACCCACACCGTCGCCCGCGTGCTGGAGATCACCGGCGCCGACAAGGTGTTCTCCGTCAGGAACGATCCCACGGTGCCGCACAGCCGCGCGGGCTGAACAAGCGGTCGGCGTGCTCCGGGTCCGGAGGACGGCCGGCCGCGCCGCACGATACGAAACACAAGGCGGGAGGCCGCCACCCTTTGGTGACGGCCTCCCCGGCGCTACTCAAATTCCAGCCTACCGCCGGGCGAGCCACACGGCCCGACCGCGACGACCGGCTGCGCGGCACGCCGCGCAGTGCTCGGAAGGCTGCACGAGCCGACGTAGGGGGACCTTCGCGAGGGCCTGCTGGATGCTCGGCCAGGTGCCGTGCGGGCCAGGTACCCGAACGTGCTGCTTCCGCTCCACGAGTTGGGCGAAGGCGGTCAGGCCTTCGTGGGCCCGTCACGGACGCCGGGCCGGCGTGGCGGTGCCGCGCCGTCGCCCGAACTCGCCGGGTCCTTGAAGGCGGCGGCTTCATCCTTCGCGGCGTTCACGCCTCGCACTGCTCTGTCCGGAACGCCCGCTGACCTCGGCCCGGTGCCCGCCCATCCTCGCCTCAGGGTAGGCCGGCGCGGCGCCGTGGCCGCGGGCCGGCCCGCTTCGCCCCCGGCGCAGTGGCCGCGCAGCCGCGCCGCCAATCACCGCCCGGGCCGCAACTCTGCGCACTCCGTCGTCCACGGCGCCGTGGCCGCGCAGCCGCGCCGCCAATCACCGCCCGGGCCGCAACACGGGGATGCGGACCGGCCGGGTGCCGCGCCTTGGCCGTGGTCCGGGCCGCCCGATGGGTGGGAATTTCCGGCAAAGCACCGGGTATCTGCGGTGGGGGGCCGTACATTCGGCTGCTACGAGCGGTAACTGACGATCCGGTGGGAGTGGTTGTGGCAAACCCCAGCACGTTCGGCGCTGACAGCGGTGTGGGATCGACGGTGGCACTGCTGGAGGCGAAACTGCCCGCTGTGCGCGAGCGCCGCCGCCTGCTGGAGGAGCAGCTCGCGGCCGTCATCGCGCAGGAGAGCGCCATGGCCGGCGTGCTGGAAGGCCTCACGGCACTGGCCGGAACGCCCGTCGACCACGACGGCGAACCCACCCCCGCCGCGCCCCAGGCCGCGGTGGCGACGGTGCCGCCGGAAGTTCACTCCGGCATCGCCGATCTCGGCACGGTGAACGCACCGGATGCCGCCGACGACGAGTCGGCCGCGACGGACACAACCCCCGCGCGCAGGACCGGGGCGTCCGAGCCAGCCCGGGGGCGCAGCACCGCGCGCAAGGCCCCGGCCGCCGCCAAGCGCGCCCGGGCCGCGACGTCCGCCGCGGCGGCGCCCACCGAGGCTGCCGTCGCCCGCAGGACGCGGGCGAAGAGCTCCGCCGCCGCACCCCCCGTGGAGACGGCCGGCAAGGCCTCCACCGCGCCCGCGCCGCAGCAGGACCCGGCACCGGCCGCCACGGCGTCAAAGGCCCCGGCCCGGGCTACCGGGCGCACGGCGAAGAAGGCGGCGAAGGCCGTCACGACGGCCGGGGCGAAGACCTCTCGGGAGCCCGCGAAGAAGACGGCCCGCGAGAAGTCCGCCCCGGCCCGCACCGCGACCACCGCCAAGAAGACCACCGGGAAGGCGGCTCCGAAGAACAGTGAGTCCCCGGCGGCCCGTTCCAGGAGCACCGTGGTGCCCGCGCAGGCCGGACCGGCCGACGGCCCGGCCCCGGCAGCCGACGGACAGAAGCGGCGCACGGCCGGCGGCCGCCGGCCGGGGCTGACCGACTCCGCCGGTGTCCTCGCGGTGCTGGCCGACGCGTCGGGCCCGCTTCGGGCCCGCGAGGTCGCCGGCCTGCTCGGCCTCGACGGCCTCGACTCGAACGTCAACGCCGTCCGCACCCGCCTTGAGCGTCTCGCCAAGACCGGGCAGGCGCAGCGGGTCGGGCGCGGCCTGTACACCGCCGCCGCGGTCCCGGCCCAGGCCGCGGGCTGACCTCTGACGGGAGGCGGGGCGGGTGTGCGGGGGCGCCCGACGGGGTGAGGTGTGCGTCTCGTCCCGGCGGGCGCCACGCAGAGGTTAGCGCGGCGCCCGGGTAGCCCCGTGCCAGGCTGCGGGCCGGGCCCGGCCTGCCACCGCCGCAGGGTGGCCGCGGGGCGGGTGACCGGGCCGGCGCACACGAGCGGGAGAGCATCGTCCGCGAGGAGGTGGAGCGGGCCGCCGGGTGTATGGAGCACCTGGAGAGGGACGACGGGGAGCGGCCGGTGGCCGCCGCTGCCCTGCTCGTCGCTCCGCCTCGACGTCCTCGTCATGCTCAACAGCGGCCTCGAACTCGCCCACCGCTTCCAGGACGGCCGGCTCGTCAAGACCCGGCGCAGCCGCTGGACCCTCGCCGACCGAAAGGTCCGTTGGCTGCCGGCCGGCCCACGGTGCCGAAGCGACCCGCGGACCGGCAGACGTCGACTGCTCAAGCGGAGGGCGGTGCCTCGAGTCGGTCGACGTCCTCGGGGATGGCGGCTGCGAACCTCGCGATGCTGTCCGGAAGCTGGCGGGGTCTCCGGCGAGCAGCTCGTCGAAGCATTCAGTCAATCCGACTTCAGCTGGAATGAATCAGCGAACGGTTGGCCCGCCGGGCCCGGTCCGGTCGAGTGCGGCGCTTCGCGCGGCGGGCGGATGGCGTCCCACGGAGAGGTGCGGCAGAGATCTTGGAGTGACCCTTGGCCATGGGACGGCCGGCGTGGAACTCTTCGAGCAGAAAGACGAGTTGGCCGGAGAGGTGCGCACGGACCTTGAGCAGCGCGGGTTCCTGCTGACCCATGTGGCCGCTGGCGTACGGTCGCTCGCAGCCCGCTCCGGGGGCACCGGTGGGCGGCCCCGATCCTGCCGTGGACCATCACGCGCCATGTCGTCGAAAACGCAGCGCTGTTCTCCCGGTACGGCGCCGACCTCTCCCGCACCTTCGCCGACCTCATCACCGTCGCCTATGGGCTCCCGGGCTCCACCTTGCCGATGCGCCTTCCGAGATGTGGGACCACCGACATCGCGGGAGGCGCCGGTCAGACAGCGGCGCGCTCCAGCAGGCCGCCGCGCTTCCCGGGTGCGAACACGAGCTGCCAGCCGACCGTGGTCGCCAGCGCCCAGATCAGCCATCCGACGCCGAGACGCTGTGCGAAGACGCCGAGCGCCAACAGCAGGAGCAGGCAGGGCAGCGCCCACCCGAGGACGTCCTGCCACCGTGTACCGGAGACCACGGCGGCCAGCACGCTGACGCCGAAATACACCATGAGACCCGCGCAGAGCAACCACCGGACGCCGTTCGCCGCAGGGTCGTGCGGATGCGCGATGGCAAGGCCCAGGCCGGCGGCGACGGAGGCGAGCGCGCAGGTCGTCAGGCAGTGCAGGGACAGGGCCAGCCGCACCGGGAGATCGCGCCGGCCGGTCTTCGGGATCCCACCGAAGCCGTAGAGCAGCGACATGCTCCACAGGCCTGACAGCAGGGCGAACGAACCCACCGCCGCGCCGGCCAGGTGCACATCCCAGGAGGTGTCGGCGGCGACCGAGGTGATCTGGATGACCCCCTCGCCGAGCACGATGATGACGTAGAGGCTCAGCCGCTCCATCAGGTGCGGCACATCGGCGTAGGCCGCCTCGATCACCGGCAGCCGCCCGCGGTCGCCGTTCTTCCTGACGAGGCGCGCCGCCCACTCCTGCGCGCCCCGCAGCATGCGGCCGCCGGCGTCCGCGAGTATGGCCAGCAGATCGAACCCGATTCCCAGGGCCCACAGCCAGTAGCGCGCCGGAGCATCCACCCACAGCGACACGATCCACGGCAGGACACCGAGGCCCATCTGGGCCACCGGCCAGTCCATCACGACCCGCCCGCGCCGCCAGAACCGGCTGGACAGCCAGCGCAGGAAGACGTACGCGGCGACGAACGCGAGGTGGTGCCTCGTACCGCGGATCCCGGGGACGGCCGCGACCATGACGGCGAGGCCGAGCATCGCCAGCAGGAGACCGGGCGTCCAGGCACGGTCCCCCTCGACGTTCCCGTAGACGGTGAAGCAGACCCAGGCGATCCAGAAGGCGAGGTACAGCAGGACGTACAGGGCAAGATCGGCGGCCGTCGGGCCCTCGTGCAGGAGGTGTGACAACTGCAGCACGCCCGCGACGACGACGAGGTCGAAGAAGAGCTCGGTCCAGGAGGCATGCCGCTCGGCGCCACCCGCCGACTCAGCGGTGTTCATGAATGTCATGAGGTGATCATCGGTCATGCTCCGAGACGTGTCAGGAGGATGCCCGGCCAGCCGGGGCGCGCCCCAGGGCGAGTCGCCCGCGTGCGGCAGCGGGCGGGGCTGGGCCCGGGCGGACGAGGGACAAAGCGGCGGGCATCAGGGTCTCCGGTGGTCCGGGAAAGGCTGCAGAGCGATTGCGAGGCGCTGTGGCATCGCAAAGCGCGTCCTTGCACTGTGTGCGGAGCCCGGGCTGGTTCGGATGGGTGCGCGCCCTTGTTGTACCGGGCTGGTGGTCACGGTCGCGACGTCATGGTGAACGCCGGTCGGCGTCGGACGCCGCAGCCAGACTCGAATAGCCGACCGTCCGATTGTCGCACTTTTGACCGGAATTCCCGCCAGTCCGGCGCGTGTGCGTGAACGAATCAAGGTCATGGAGAACCACCCCGGCCGAGCGGGCGGCGAAGGAAACCCCCTCCGCACAACACCCGTCCGGGCCGACGGTTCATCAGGAAGGAAGGGAGTGCGGCAGATGCGTACGACGCGAACCAAGCGGTCGCTGGCGATCGCCGGGACATGCGTGATGCTCGGGGGCGGCGCTGCAGTGGCCACGTCGGCCACCACGGCGGCGGCGACGACCACGGCGAGCGTGTCCTCGGTCTCGCACGACAAGGAGTGCCGCTGGTACCCGGCGCACTGGGAGAACAAGTGGGTCGGCGGCCACTGGCAGAAGGTCTGGCAGGCCGGTTACTGGCACAACACCTGGCACCCGGGTTGGTGGGACACCCACCACCACTGGCACCACGGCTACTGGCACAAGGCCGGCTGGGAGAACAAGTGGATCCCGTCCCACCGGGACCGGGTCTGGGCGCCGGCGGGCGGGTACTGCCGCTGACCGGGCCGGCCCAGCCGGCCCGACCGTACGGCCCGGCGTCCACGGGCGCCGGGCGCCACCGGCCCGGCGGGCCGCACCGCCCGCCGGGCCGGCCCCCAGGCCGACCACCGACCACCGACCGGAAAGAGCGTCAGGCCATGACCACCGTCGTACGATCCAGACCGCCGCACCGGGTCCCGGTCCCCCACACCGCACCCGCGGACCCGGCCCCGGCCGCCGCCCCTGCGGGCGGGGAGTTCAACGAGTCCTTCACCGACCGGCTGCAGTGCGTGCCGGGCATCCGGGGCTACGAGGGCCGACCCCTTCCCTGCCGACGTATGCGCTCCCTGTCGAGGGGATACGTGGATCGAGGCGGGGGCGCGACCGACGGGCCCACGAAGGCTGTCGTGCCGACCAACCGGAATTCAGGTCGACGCAGGTGTCGGCAGCGGAGGCCGCTGCGCCGGTGAACTCCCTCGACGCCGTGGTTCGCAGGCCACAGAGCGAAGAGGCCGCAGCCAGAATGCCCCCACACTGCCGTCAGGACCGGTTGGCCCAGCGGACCGGCCGGTATCAGGCAAGCAGACCGATTGGGGCTTGGCGTCAGCCGGGTGGAGCGGAACACACCGCTCCCTCAACGGAAGTGACATCCCATGAACAAACGCATAGCCCGTGCCCTGGCCACCACCGCTCTCGCCGCCGCAATCGTCGCGGTCCCCGCGGCCGGCTCCGCAGTCGCGAGCTCCGCCCACAGCACCCGCGGCTCCGAGCAGTTCTACAACCACGAGGTGCAGGCCAGCACCAGCCACGTCAGCTACAGCGCGAGCACCACGTACTACGCCAGCAGCGACTGCTACGGCAACGAGTACGGATACGACCGTGGCATCCTGGGCCTGCTGGGCCTGAAACACCGCGGCACCTTCCCCGGCTCACCGCCGGAGGAGGCGGGGCCCCACCTGAGTAGCCGGAGCCCCGCCCTGTGCGCACCCGCACCGCCCGACAAGCCGGCGGCGCGCACACCCCTACTTCGCCATCCGCACGACCGCGGACCGGTCACGACCTGCCCGTTCACCCGATCGGCTCACACACGACCGCACCTGCGCCCTGTGCCCATCTGCGGTCGGGCGCGTCGAGAAGCACGCCCCGCGGCGCACCCTACGATGGCGGCCGCGAGTGAGCACCGGCCCGACACCATCGCGGAGCTGCGGATCGCCTGGCGGCGGGCGAAGGCCCGGTGGAGCGCCGACCCCGACGACCCCGACGCCTACGCCGCGTTCATCCAGGCCGGCACCGCGCTGTACCACTCCCCGGCGCCCGCCCCGGAGCCGACAGCACATCTTGCGCCGCGGCGCGACGCGACCCATGACGTGGCCCGCCCCGGTCCGGTGCCCTGACCCCGCGATCCAGGAAGCCGAGCAGCGCACCTTCGGTGCCCGGAGGCACTACTCCGGCCGCGGCCGGACGCGCCCGGCTTGCAGGCCCCAGCAAGGAAAAAGAGGATCATTCGCATGGAAACCATCACCGGCCGCACCGAGCGGGACCACCTCGCTTCGCTTCTCGACGAGCTTCCCCAGCGTCCTGGCAGCCACTCCCGCAACGTCCGCGTGGACGCTGCCCTGCTGGAGCTCGCGGCAGCCATGCTCCAGCAGCTCTCTGCGGCATTCCCCGACGAACGGATCGGCCGCGCCGCCGGCAGCGTGGCGGACCGGATCCGGCTCAACGTACCGCTCACCGCTATCCTCGCGCTGAAAAGCACCCTGGAGGCCGGCAACCTGAACATCCGCTAGCAGCCGGGTACCGCCGGTCGCCTGCACGGCGGTCGGAGGGCGATCGGACCCGCAGGACCGCCGCACAACGGGCCTCACGCGTGAAGGGTAGGCGGGAGCCGCAAGGGGCGGCGTGCATTCCGCCGCGCCTTCGCGGCCCGCTCCCACACCTGTGCTCTCATCGGCAGATGGCGTCCGCCAGGCAGCCGGAAGGCACCCGCCCCACCGCCCTGCCCCAGCGAGGGAGTCCCTGTGGCCACCGACTTCGACGCACCCCGCACGAACGAGAACGACCATCTCGATGACAATCTGCGCACCCTGAAAGCCACCCGCACCACCACGAAAGCCTCCCGCATCGACGCCCTCGACCACATCGAGGCCGACGACGTGCTGCCGGTGCACTACGCCGGGCTGCCCGACGAGGACCTCAGCGTTCCCGTTCTCCCCAAGCAGCAGGACGAGTTCGCCTGCACCATCTGCCACCTCGTCCACCACCGCAGCCGGCTCGCCCGCACCGAGAGCGAACAGCAGATCTGCCGCGACTGCGCCTGACACACCTGCACTCCGGCGCCGGCGCCGGTGTCGGTGTCGGTGTCGGTGTCGGTGTCGGTGTCGGTGTCGGTGTCGGTGTCGGTGTCGGTGTCGGTGTCGGTGTCGGCAACAGGAGTCTTCTGCCGCCAGTCGGATGACTCAAGCTCCGCCGCCCACTCGCCCGTGAAGATCGTCCTGCCGCCCGGATGTGGGCGGTGAAGAGGACGGCGGGCGGCGAACCCGCCGCCGTCCGGGACACGAAGGGGCGGGACTCACGGGTGAGGAACCTCAAGCGCAGGATCCGTACGACGCTCATGACCGCTGTCGGCCTCACGACCACCCTGGCGGGAGTGCTCGTACCGAGTGGCGAGGCCCAGGCAACCGTCGGGGATCGCGGGTTGGCCCACGTCTGGATCGACCTGGGGAACGCGGGGCCGAGCGAGGGACTGCGCATCAACTACTCCAACTTCCTCAGCAGCCTGCGCGAGGCGGCGGGTTCGACGAACAACGGCGGATACCGTACGCAGCTCGAGGACCACGGCCTGATCATGGCCTCGCTCACGGCGCCGGTGAACCGGGGCGAGGGCACACCGCCGGAGCGCGTGGAGATCTGGATCAACCCGTACAACCTCTACGTGTGGGGTCGGACCTCGCGGACCTCGCCGGCGCACATACCGTGCTGCCCGTCGCCGCCGACCTGGCGACCGTCGAGGGAGTCGACTCCCTGGTGGCCGCGGCCGTCGCCGAATTCGGCGGCGTCGACGTGCTCGTCAACAACGTCGGCCGGGCCGAGCCCCGGACCGGCGGCTTCGCCTCCGTCACCGACGAACAGTGGCTGGACACCCTGACCCTCAACCTGCTGAGCGCCGTGCGGGCCTCACGGGCGGCCCTGCCCTCGCTGCTCGTCGCACGCGGCTCGATCGTCACCATCAGCTCGGTCAACGCCTTCCTGCCCGACCCGGGGGTCATCGACTACACCGCGTCGAAGGCAGCACTGACCAACTTCTCGAAGGCGCTCTCGAAGGAGGTGTCACCGCTCGGCGTCCGGGTCAACACCGTCGCCCCGGGCCCGGTCGACACCGGCCTCTGGTACGGGGACGGCGGTATGGCCGACACCATCGCGCAGGCCATGGGTGTCGACCGGGAGACCGCGGTGGCGCAGGCCGTCGCCGCCCTCGGCGGGTTCGCCACCGGACGCTTCACCCTCCCCGAGGAGGTCGCCGACCTGGTGCTGTTCCTGGCGAGCGAACGCGCGGGCAACATCGCCGGAGCCGACTTCACCATCGACGGCGGCCTGATCAAGACGTTGTGACGTGTTGCCCGCACCGGGTGGAATGGCCGCCCCACGGCCACCGCAGCGCAGGAGCGCCGGGAGCTGCCCTCGACGGGCAGCATCCCGGCCGACCCGGCCTACCGGCCGCCGGTGGCCCGGCGGCCTGACGTCACTTCAGGTGCCGGGCGAAGAACTGGGCCGCGGCGTCCCCGGCGAACTGCGGGACGCCGGTGTGCCCGCCGAGATTGGCGTTCAGTGTCTTCTCCGCGGAGCCGAAGGCGTCGAACAGGTCCAGGGACGCCTGCCGGTCGTTCCCCTCGTCGTCCCACTGCAGCAGGACGTGCAGCGGAATGGTGACCTTGCGGGCATCCTCGTACGACGCGGCGGGCACGAAGCTCCCGGCGAACAGGACGGCCGCCGCGATGCGCGGCTCGACCACCGCCAGCCGGGTCCCGATGGCGATCACTCCGCCCGAGTACCCGACCGGGCCGCCGATCTCCGGCAGCCCGAGGAGGGCGTCCAGGGCGGCCTGCCATTCCGGGACCGACCGTTCGACCAGCGGGAGGACCAGCCGGTCCACGATCTCGGCGCCGACCGGTTCGCCGGCTTTCATCGCCCGGCGCAGGTCGGCGCGGGCCTCCTCGGTGGCGGCGGAACGAGGTCGGTCACCGCTGCCGGGGAGTTCGATGGTGGCCGCGGCGAAGCCGTCCGCCGCGCACTGCCGGGCCCGGCCCAGCAGCCGGGGGTACATCATGTTCAGTCCGCCGGGGTGGCCGAGCAGGATCAGCGGCGCCGGGGCGGATGCGGAGGCGGATCCGGGCGTCCACAGGACACCGGGGATCTCGCCGAGGGTGAATTCGCGTTCGAGGACGCCTTCGTCGAGGCGCTGCTCGGAGGTGAAGTGCACGGTCGTGCCTTTCGGGAGAGCTCACGGACGGCGCTCCCGGGCGACGACCTATCGCCCGACCGTGACCCCGGAGGGGAGCACCCATGTCGATACTGCGTTCACGGGTACCACCTCCTCGTTCTCTCACACGGCCACCGGGAGGCTAGCAGGGGCCGAGCCGCTCCGCCAACGGATTGCCCCGGAGGCCGGCCGGCGACCTGGACACGTCCTCGACCCCGCCGGACAGCCGCTGGTGCGGCGCTCCTGCAACACCCGGCGCAGCGGTTCGAGTGCCTGGTCCAGTTCCATGGCGCGAGCAACCTCCGCCGGTCTCCCCGGCACCGGCCAAGGTCGCCTGTCAGGGGTTACCTGTCCGCACGTGGTGAACCCGGCCAGGGCTTCTCGACGAGATGCGTCGCCCCGAACCAAGCTTCACGAATATGGTGAGCCCCGCTGTCGCCTTGAGCGGCGTCCGCGTGTTCGCGTACCGAACCGGGCGGATGTCGGCTGTTCGCAGGTGGTGGAACGCGCCCACACGGAGGACCCGGATGCCCAGGCTGAACCCGCTCGACGTTCCAGCCGCGGTGTCGGCCGCCGCCGAGCCGCTCGAGGGCCTGCTCGACGACTGCAACCACGTGTCGTCCATCCACCTTTTCCCCGTGGTCCCGGTGGCCGGGACGACACCCGGTCATGACTGGATGAAGGATCTCGCGCAAGCGGTGTACGACGCGGGAGCCACCGGATACCGGCTGGGAGCGTCGGTCGACCCGTTCGAGTCACCGCAGGCTTGGCGGGACGTTCTCCGCCGAGAGGTGACCGCAGGGGTCATGCAGCCCGTCCACAGGTACGCGGACCCCGACCTGCGCACGCCCGGTGAGATCCGGCAGGCAGGCGAACTCGCCGATGGTGTCGCCGACCTGCTCGAGGATCATCTCGGGCCGGTCCGGTGCTCCGGTGACGTCGGCGGCCCGCACGCGGGCGACATCTGGTGGCGCAACATGCTGTTGGTCACCAGCGACTGGGCCACCGTCCTGCATCTCGGGATCTGCGACTGACTCCCTCGGGCAGACCGATCACCCCCGGCGGTGGACGCCGGGGGTGATCGGTGGTCAGGGCGGGGTCAGCCGGTGGTGTGGTCCCCGGTGTTGCCCGAGGCGGAGCTGCTCGGGGTCGGGGACGGGCTGGTCGGGGTGGTGGGGGTCGGGTCGAGGGAGACCGTGAGTCGGCAGGTGTTGTTGAGGTCGGCGCTGAGCATGGCCTTGGCGGCGGTGGCCTGCCAGAGGGTGACCGTGGTGTCGCCGTTGTAGTAGGCGGCCAGCTTCTCGGCGGAGCCGGCCGCGGATCCGGTGGCCTTGCCCGCGACCTCCTCCAGCAGGCTTCCGAGTTCGGCCGCGGTGAGGTTGCTGCCGGCGCTGCGGTCCAGCGGCGCCGCCAGTGAGCAGTAGGTGTCCTGGGGGACGGTCGCGCCGACCACGGCGGCGCGGCGGGCGATCGGGTCCAGGGCGAAGTTCTGCTGGGCGACGGGGTCGGGCGCGGTCTGGGCCAGCAGCGTGGCCACCGAGCTGCCGGCCTGTCCCGCCGTGTTCTCCACGACCGAGGCGGGGGCCGTGGAGTCGCTGTCGGGGCCGGCGTCGGGGCCGGAGGCCGGGGTGGAGCGGGCGAAGGAGCTGGGGGTGACCAGGCTGCCCTCGTACTCGCCGTTGCCCACCACGTTGTTGTCGTAGGGCACCCGGGCGCCGCCGCCGAGGGTGGTCCAGGCCCCGCCGGCCAGCCGGTCCAGGGTCAGCAGGTAGGTGTGGCCGACCTCCAGCCGGGAGCCTTCGGTCTCGGCGATCGGGGTCTTCTGCGTTCCCTTGAAGGCCCAGCCGTCGGCGGTGATGGTGAGGCCGGCGGGCAGGGCGGGGGCGCCGCTGCGGGCCCACAGCTGCTGCTGGACGTTCAGGGTCACCGTGCGGCTCAGGTAGCCCTCGCCCGCCTCGATCTCCTCGTCCGAGGCGGCGAGCTGGGTCTCGGAGGTGACGGTGGCGATGACGGTGCGGTCCCCGTAGGAGACCCAGTCCTGGGCGGTGGTGGAGGGGAGGCGTTCCTTGCCGTGGGCGAGGATCACGCGCGGGCGCTGGTCGGCGGGCGCGGAGCCCGGGCCGGCGACGGCGGTGACGGCGGCCGTGGTGAGCGTCGCGGCGGCGAGTGCGAGGAGGCCGAATCGGCGGGCGGTCATGGCGGAATTCCCCATCAGTACGTCGCGTTGATGTTGGTGCGGTTGTTTGCGCCGAGGAAATAGTTGTCGTCGTCCGTCATGCAGCCGACTATCTTGTCATTCTTGCCGACGGCGGGCGAGGCGTTGTTTCCGTGGGTGAGCCCGACGGCGTGGCCGGTCTCGTGGCAGACGTCCGACTTGTTGATCGGACCGACCTCCGCGGCGCTGCTGTTGAACCGCACGTAATGCTGGTCGCATTTCCAGGGATCCACGGCGTCGTCGCACCAGGTCATTCCGACGACGTTCTGCGGCAGATCACCGGCCTGATAGATGATGTCCGTCTCCGACGAACCGGTGTACACGCCCCTGGACTGGATCGTCACCGAGAGGTCGGTCGGGCTGTAGTACTCGCTCAGAGCGGACTTGATGGTGGCTTTCTGAGCCGCCGTCAGCGAACCCTCCCGATAGACCGTCAGCGTGGCGTTGTCGGTCTGACAGAAATGACCCTGGCTCCGGCTGCCGTCATGGCAGACCGGGGCGTAATTCCCCGTCGGGTACATGTTGTCGATGGTCCTGGCCTGGGCCGTGACGGCAGGCATGAATATCACGGCAGCCGCAGCGAGAACGGCTGCCGTCCGGCGCGCACGAGGCACGACTTTCCCCCATGTATGAATACGAATGGATGCGGATCCGCTCACCGGCGGATCGCTCGGGGACGATCATGCAGGGGGCGGTTCGGCCAGTCAAGGCTCTGTACATTGCCGCCCTGGCCCCAAAAGCCACCAGAGGGCGGAAATGCCGGACAAAGCAGAGCGGCCTGTTCGTACCGGGGTCAGTCCTGCCGCCAGCGGATCGGCAGGTGCTTGAGCCCGTTCTGGAAGTTGGACACCAGTCGGGCGGGTGGGGCGCCGGGGGTCGGCTCCAGGCCGGGCAGGTCGGTGACGGTCCGTCCGAGCATCGCCCGCAGCTGGATCCGGGCCAGCTGCGCCCCGAGGCAGAAGTGCGGACCGTGGCCGAAGCTGACGTGGTCGTTGGGCGTGCGGGTGATGTCGAAGCGGTCCGGGTCGGGGAACACGTTCTCGTCGCGGTTGGCCGAGGCGTGGTAGACGACGACCTTCTCGCCGCGCCGGATCCGTCGGCCTCCCAGCTCGGTGTCGCGGGTGGCGGTTCGGCGGAACTCCACGACCGGCGGCCAGAAGCGCAGGATCTCCTCCACCGCCGGTCCGATCACCGCGGACCCCCGCTGCCGCAGCAGCCGGTACTGGTCGGGGTGGGAGAGCAGGGTGTGCAGGCCCCCGGGCAGGGCGTTGCGTACCGTCTCGTTCCCGGCGACCGCGAACAGGAAGAACGAGGTCTCGAACTCCTCGGCACTCAGCCCGCCCTCCCGCATCCGGGCCAGCACGCTGCCGGGGCGCGGCTGTTCGGCGAGCCCGTGCGCGTACGCGAACATGTCGGCGAGGGCGGCGCGCGAGCGCGGGTTGACCGGGCGGCCGTCCTCGGTGGTCATGGCCGCGGGGCGGTGGGCGACGGCCGCCCGGCCGAGGTCGGTCAGCGCGGCCGGGTCCGCGGTGCCGGAGGCGGCGACATCGGCGTCCTGGTAGCCGATCACGCGGTCGGCCCAGTCGGCCAGCAGGTACCGGTCCTGGTCGGGGACGCCCATGATCCAGGCCAGCGTCCGCACCGGCAGGTCGGCCGCCAGCCGGACGAAGTCCGCCTCGCCCGCCGCGCGGACGGAGTCGACCAGCTCCGCCGCGTGGCGCTCGATCGCCTCCGTCAGCTCGGCGAGCGCGCGCGGGGTGAAGGCCCCGGCGACGATCCGGCGCAGCCGGGAGTGGTCGGGCGGGTCCTGGTTGAGCATCATCGTGCGCGCGAACTCCAGGTCGGCCACCGAGTCGGGGTCGCGGATCTGGGTCGCGCCGAGGTGCGAGGAGAACAGGTCCGGTGTGCGCAGCACGTACTTGACGTCGGCGTGCCGCAGCACCGCCCAGTAGCCGGGCCCGGCGGGCCAGTCGCCCACCGCCGGCTCCTGCACCCAGCAGACCGGGGCGGCGGCGCGGAGTTCCGCGAAGAGCTCGTACGGCGGGCCGTCGGCGTAGGTGGCGGGCTGGAAGATCCGGTTGACCCGCGCCTGGTCGATGCCCATGGCGACCGACGGTACGCCACCGTCCGGTGGGCCGCCAGCATCCGGTCCGGTCGGATCCGTCAGGGGCGCCAGTAGCCGAGGACGTGCACCCGGTCCTTGGGCAACCCGGCCTGCTTGCAGAACAGTTGGGCCAGGGCGCGGGTGGTCGCGGTGTCGCAGGCGATCCAGGCGAAGGTCCACATGGTGGGGTGCAGGCTGGTGGCGGCGAGCATGCCGCCGTCGGTGAAGTCGATCCGGCGGACGTGCTCGGTGAGCCGCGCGGCGCCGGTCACGGTGAAGGTGAAGTCCTTGCCGCGCAGCAGTCCGAGGACGACGCCCTCCCAGCCGTACCCCATCGGGCCCTCCCACCATCCAGAGCACCTTAGGTTAGCCTAACCTGATCTGATGTGCGGTCGGCGGGCAAGGGCGACGCGCCTGCGGCCTCACCCCCGGAGCCCGCCGCGGGCGCTAGATTCGTACACCGTGGACCCCATCACCGCAACGGATCCCGCCGTCGAGCTGTACCGGCGAACCGTCGCCGAACTGACCCCCGCCGCGGCCCGGAACCCGGTGGTCGAGCTGATCGGATCCGGGGCCGCCCCGATCGACGTGCTGCGCCGGATCGCCGGTGAGGAGTACCGGATCGTGCGCAGCGACCGGCGCGCCTTCGCCGCGCTGGCCGCCCGGTTCGGCGGGCGGGAGCCGGCGGCGGGGCTGTTCCTCGGCCTGGCGGCCGGTGAGGGGCAGGCGCTCGGCCTGCTGGAGGGCTTCGCCGGGGCGGTCGGGATGGACGGGGCGGCGCTGCGGGCGTACGAGCCCCGGCCGGCGGCGCAGTCGTACCCGCATCACCTGGCCTGGCTGGCGCAGTTCGGCACGCGCAGTGCGGTGGCGCTGGCGCTGCTGGCCAACTTCGGTTTCTGGGGCGGCTACTGTGCCCGGGTCGCCGCGGCGCTGCCCCGGCACTACGGGCTGACCGAGGCCGAGGCGGCGTTCTTCGCCTTCTTCGCCGAGCTGCCGCCCGGCTTCGAGCGGGCCGCGCTCTCCGTGCTGCGGGAGGGCCTCGACGCGGGTGAGGATCCGGTCGAGGCGCGGCGGGCGGCCGTGCTGATGCAGGCGTACGAGTCGGCGTTCTGGGCGGCGGTCGCCTGATCCCCAGGGCCGGACCCGCCGGGCTCCACCCGGGTGCGGTCCGCCCGCGGCGCCCGCAGGCTGGGGAAGGCGGCCGGCGCTGGGCCGGCCGCGCCCGGCGAGGAGGACCCGCGATGGTGAGCTGCACGGCCTGCGACCAGACGATCGACTGCGACGGCGACGTGTGCGTCGTCAGCTGTACGTCCGACTGCAAGATCTGCGTCTCGGGCTGCGACGGCATCAAGGTCCGCAGCGACGCGCTGGCCGACGCGTGCCGCAGCGGGGATCCGCTGCGACTGGCCGTGAAGGGCAGTCCGGCGAAGGTGGTCGAGGCGGTGCAGACGATGCTGGGGGTGGAGCTGGTCCGGCTGCCGCCGAAGCCGGGGCCGAACCAGGGCGGCCACGGCCGGGTGGAGTACACCGGGGACCTGGCGGGGCTGCTGCAGCGCCTCGGGGTCGAGCTGTCCGAGGCCAGCCGGGCCGAGTGGCGTACGCCCTGACGGCTCACACCGTGCGGGAGTCCGTGCGGCACGGCTCCGGACGGGCGGACTCCGTCCGGGCGAGGCCGTCGAGGGCGGCGAGGCAGGCGGCGACCGCGGGTTCGTCGGCGCCGCCCTGACGGACGGCCACCTCGATGGCGCGGGCCGGGGCCGGGTCGGCGAGCGGACGGGCCCGCAGGGCGGGCGGGAGTCCGGTCAGCGCGAGGCGCGGGACCAGCGCCACCTGGCCGCCGGCCGCGGCCAGCGCCAGCATCGCGGCGAAGTCGGTGCAGGTGTGCCGTACCTGCGGGCTGAACCCGGCCGCGCGGCAGGCCTGCAGCACGGCCTCCCGACAGGCGGTGCCCTCGGCCGCGGTGACCCACGGGGTGCCGGCGAGCGCGGTGAGCGGCACCGGGGTGGCGGCCGGGCCGTCGGCGGCCGGGTGGCCGGCCGGGAGGACGGCGTACAGCGGGTCGTGGAGCAGCACCCGGGTGTCGACGCCCGCGGGGTCGGGGGTGGCGAGGTTGCCGTACCGGTAGACCAGGGCGAGGTCGGCGCGGCGGTGGCGCAGCAGCGGGAGGCTGGTCTCCGGTTCGGCCTCGGTGATGTGCACCCGCAGTCCGGGGTGGTCGCGTTCCAGGGCCTGGCACAGGGGGGCGGCCAGCGGCGCGAGGGCGCTGGTGAAGCAGGCCAGGTGGAACGGGCCCGCGGCGTGGCCGGCCAGGGCGCCGAGCCGGGCCCTGGCCCGTTCGAGGGCGGCCAGGACGGGTTCGGTGTCGGCGGCGAGGGCGTGGCCGGCGGCGGTGAGCCGGACGCTGCGGCCGTCGCGGTCGAGCAGGCGCACTCCGGTCTCGGACTCCAGCTGCTTGAGCTGCTGGGAGACGGCCGAGGCGGTGACGCGGTGCAGTTCGGCGACGGCGGTGACGGTGCCGTGCTCGGCGAGGTCGCGCAGCAGGATCAGGCGCCGGAGATCGAGCATAAGGACAGCTTAACCACTTCTGTAGAGGATGTAGCTGGACGCGGGGGTGGCGGTCGGGAGAGTGTACGGCGGTCAGGCTTTCCCGAGCTAGGAGCACCCGTGCGCGCCACCGTCATCCACGGCCCGAAGGACATCCGCGTCGAGGAGGTCGCCGACCCCCGGATCGAGCTGCCCGGCGACGCCGTCGTCCGGGTCACCCACGCCTGCGTGTGCGGGAGCGACCTGTGGGCGTACCGCGGGGTGGCCGCCCGGCAGCCGGGGCAGCGGATCGGGCACGAGTTCGTCGGCGTGGTCGAGCAGGTCGGCGCCGGGGTGGGCGGGCTGCGGCCCGGCGACCGGGTGCTGGCGCCGTTCGTCTGGTCGGACGGCACCTGCGCGTACTGCGCGGACGGGCTGCACACCTCCTGCCCGCAGGGCGGGTTCTGGGGCGAGGTCGGCTCGGACGGCGGACAGGGCGAGGCGGTCCGGGTGCCGTTCGCGGACGGCACGCTGGTGCGCCTGCCGGACGACGTCGACGACGCGCTGATGCCCGCCGTCCTGGCGCTGAGCGACGTGATGTCGACCGGGCACCACGCCGCACTCGCCGCCGGGGCCCGGCCGGGCGCCACCGTCGCCGTGGTCGGCGACGGCGCGGTGGGCCTGTGCGGGGTGCTGGCCGCGCACCGGCTGGGCGCCGAGCGGATCATCGTGCTCGGCCGGCACGCCGACCGCACCGCGGTGGCCCGGACCTTCGGCGCTGTGGACGTGGTGGCGGAGCGCGGCGAGGCGGCGGTCGGGGCGGTCCGGGAGCTGACCGGCGGCCAGGGCGCGCACGCGGTGCTCGAGGCGGTCGGCACCGAGGAGTCGATGCGCACCGCGATCTCGGTGGCCCGGGACGGCGGTGCGGTCGGGTTCGTGGGCGTCCCGCACGGCGGCAGCGCCGGTGTGGACCTCGGCCAGATGTTCAACCGCAACGTCGCGCTGCGCGGCGGAGTGGCCCCCGCCCGGGCGTACATCCCGGAGCTGCTCGCCGACGTGCTGGCCGGGCGGCTCGACCCGTCGCCCGTGTTCGACCTGACGGTCCGCCTGGACGAGGTCCCGGCGGCCTACGCTGCGATGGACGAGCGGCGCGCCCTGAAGGCCCTCATCGCCTTCTGACCTGCCGCGTACCGACCGATGGAGGACACCACCATGTACGTCGTGATCGCCGGCGGGCACGGGCAGATCGCCCGCCGCCTGGGCCGGCTGCTCACCGCCCGCGGGGACACCGTCACCGGCCTGGTGCGCAACCCGGCGCACCGCGAGGACCTGCTGGCCGACGGCGTCAGCCCGCTGGTCATCGACCTGGAGACGGCCGCCCCCGAGGAGCTGGCACCGCACCTGTCCGGCGCGGACGCGGTGGTCTTCGCCGCGGGCGCGGGCCCGGGCAGCGGGGCGGCCCGCAAGGACACCGTCGACCGGGCGGCCTCGGTACTGCTCGCGGACGCCGCCGGGCAGGCCGGGGTGCGTCGCTACCTGATGGTCTCCACCCGGGGCGCCGGCAGCCCGCCGCCGCCGGAGGCCGACGAGGTGTGGGCGGCGTACGTCCGGGCGAAGACCGCCGCGGACGAGTACGTGATGGGCCGGGACCTGGACTGGACGGTACTGCGCCCGGCCGCGCTGACCGACGACCCGGGGACCGGACTGGTCCGGCTGACCGCCGGGCGCAGCGTCGGCGACGTCACCCGCGACGACGTGGCGGCGGTGCTGGCGGCGCTGCTCGACACCCCGCACAGCGCGGGGCTGGTACTGGAGCTGGCGCAGGGCCAGGACCCGGTGGCCGCGGCGGTGGCCCGGGCGGCGCACGAGCGGACCGGCGCGGTCTGACGGCGCGGCACCCCGTTCCCGCCCGCGGTGGGGCGGGGTGCCGGGCGTCAGGCGTCAGGCGTCAGGCGTCAGGCCATCCAGAAGAAGACCGCGGTCATCCGCTTCTCGGCCAGGGTGCGGCCGTGGTAGCCGGTGGCGCTGTGGATCAGGTTGGCCTTGTAGAGCAGCAGCCGGTTGTAGCGGTGGGGCACCCGGATGTCCTCGGTGAAGGAGTCCGGCGGTACGTAGCGGGTGCCGAGCGCGTCGACCAGGTTGTTGTGCGGCGCGGCGACCAGGTTGCCGCCGAGCAGGCCGCCGGGCAGGCTCTGCCGGAAGAAGCTGGTGCCGAACTCGTCCGGCACGTCCGGGTTGAGGTACAGCACGGCGGCGTAGCGGCACAGGGTCCGGGAGTCGGCGTGCGGCCGGACCTCGGACTCGCCCTCGCCGACGACCTGGATGCAGTTGTGGTTCAGGGTCGCGCCACCGGGGGCGGTTTCCGGCCAGATCTTGCGCGCCCCGGTGGCCTTGCGCACCAGCCGCTCCACCCGGGCCAGCTCCTCGGGCTCCAGGCCCGGCATGGTGCGCAGTCCGGGCCAGCTCTCCTTCTTGTACGGGTAGCCTTCGACCCAGTCGTCCTTCGCCAGGCAGCGGGTGCGCACGGCGTCCACCTCGGGCAGGACGTCGTCGAACACCCAGTAGTCCCGGCCCGGGGTCGGCTTGCGGTAGGGCAGCACGGGGATCACCTCACGGCCGGTCAGCGCGGCGGCGGCGAAGAAGTAGCTCGCCGTGGACGCGTCCGGTTCGACCCGGTACTCGGTCGCCCGGTAGCCGCCC
>NZ_JBEZIR010000131.1:0-24592 GCF_040651175.1 Kitasatospora sp. NPDC048540 | reverse complement strand
CGCCGTCCGAGGCTGAGGCACTGCAGGCCGTACCGGAAGGCGAACGGCGCCGAGGTCCGGGCAGCCGGACCCGGACCCGCAAGGCCGCCGAGCCGGCGGCGGTGGCCGAGGCCGCCGTGGCCGCCCCGGTGGTGGAGGTCGTGGTGGCCGAGGCCCCGGCCGCGGAGGCCTCCGCACCGGCCCCCCGCCGGACCAGGACCCGGAAGGCCGCCGCCGCCGCGCCGGCCGCCGAGGCCGTCGTCGAGGCCGTCGTCGAGGTGGTCGCGGAGACCGCCGAGGCGCCCGCCCCGCGCCGCCGCACCCGGACCCGCAAGGCCGCGGAGCCGGCGGTGGCCGAGGCCGTCGCCGAGACCGCCGCCGAGCCGGCCGAGGCCCCCGCCCCGCGCCGGACCCGGGCCCGCAAGACGGCCGCCGCCGCGCCGGCCGCCGAGGCCCAGGTGAGCATCCCGGCCCAGGAGGGCGAGCCCACCGAGGCCGCCCCGCGCCGCCGCACCCGCGCCCGCAAGGCCGCGGAGCCGGTCGAGGCCACGCCGGAGGGCTGAGCCCACGGGAGGCCCCCACCCCGTACACCGCCCGGGCGGGCCGGATCACTGCTGATCCGGCCCGCCCGGCGGCGTTCCTGGCACCGGGCGCGGCCGTAAGCTCGGAACCCCGTCCCGGTACCGAGGAGCACGCCGCCGATGAGCACCCCGCCGTTCCTGACCCTGCCCGCCTGCGCCCGGGCGTTGCGGCTGCCGACGGCCCGCGGGGAGTTCGCGCTCCTGCTGGCCGAGCCGGCCGGCCCGGCCCGGGGCACCGCGCTGCTGGTGCCCGGTTTCACCGGCAGCAAGGAGGACTTCATCGCCCTCCTCGAGCCGCTGGCCGACGCGGGGTACCGGGTGGCGGCGGTCGACCAGCGCGGCCAGTACGAGACCGGCGGTCCGGCCGACCCGGCCGCGTACGCGGTGGCGGAGCTGGGCCGGGACGTCCGGGCGCTGTCGGACGCGCTGGCCGACGGCGGCCCGCTGCACCTGCTGGGCCACTCCTTCGGCGGCCAGGTGGTCCGGGAGGCGGTGCTCGCGGCGGCCGGGGACGGTCCGCCCCCGTGGGCGTCGCTGACGCTGCTCGCCACCGGCCCGGGCGCGATCGACCCGGCCGAGGCCGCCCGGACCAAGCTGCTGGTGGACGCGCTGGCCACGATGGAGCTGGAGCCGATCTGGCAGGTGATGCAGCAGATGGAGAAGGCCCCGGCCGTCGCGCTGCCGCCGGAGGTCGCGGACTTCCTGCACCGCCGCTGGCTGGCCAACGTGCCGCAGGCGCTGAGCACCATGGGGGCGCACCTCGTCTCGGCGCCGGACCGGGTGGCCGAGCTGGCCGGGTGCCCGCTGCCGAAGCTGGTGCTGTCCGGGGTGCAGGACTACGCCTGGCCGGTCGAGGAGCAGTCGGCGATGGCCCGGCGGCTGGGCGCCGAGCGGGTCGTGGTGGAGGACGCCGGGCACTCGCCCAACGCCGAGCAGCCGGCCGCGACGGCGGCCGCACTGGCCGCCTTCTGGGGCTGACCCCGCCACCGCGTCACCGGACCTCAGGACCGGACCTCCCGGTGCCGGCCGGGCACCCCGTGCCCGGCCGCCCGGCACCGTGGGTTCACCGTGCCGCCACAGAGCAGGCGACAAAATTCGTTAGCTCGGGTAATATTTGATTCTGTCCGGGAATCACCCTGCCCGCTCAGCCACGTCCACCACCCCGTCCCGCACCGGCCTCGACGACGAGAGTCACCCGAAACCGGGACTTAACGGACGGGCAACCAGCCGGAAGCACCGACCGTGCACCGTGGTCCATGGGGCCGCAGCGCATCCGCCGGACACCGGCCGCCATCGGAGCACCACCGCCGACGGGGGGAGCGCGATGCGGGCACCAGCAGCACCGACCGGACCACCGCCCCAGCCAGGGCCGAGCCAGCCTCGGCCGACGACGCCCCGTTCACCGGGGCCAGGAAGGGAGAGGCCCATGCGCTTCGAGATCCTCCGCCTGGACGACGCCCAGGGCGCCGCCACCGACCGCCTGATCGCCGACGCCGAGACCGTCCGGGAGTACCTGAAGGCAGCCGCACTGACCGGCGAGCGCCTCTACATCCGGCCGTGCAAGGCGATCTGAGCGGGACCGGACCGGCCGAGGCCGCGTCCGACGTTCCGATACCCGGCTGACGCCCCGTTCCGCACCACGAGGAACGGGGCGTCAGTGCTTTCCCGGGCCTCCCGGCCCCGAAGGGCCGCGGGACCCGCGCGCCGGGCCTGCGACCAGCCCGGTGTTTGGCACCCCGGCCGCCGGGACATGCCCTACCGAGGCCGCATCCGCCACCGGCCGCACCTGGCCGGGCGGCGCGACGCACCACGTACGGGTGACCGTCCTTGACGCGGCGGACCGGAGGGAGGACCGTTGTCGGCTATGAGGGGCGAGCCAAGCTGCCCGAGGTGCGCCGGTCGGGTCCGCGCCCCAGGCCTGTTCTCCGACACCTGGCAGTGTGACCAGCACGGCGCCGTCTACCCGATGCAGCCCGTACTGCCGCCGAGCGTCGAGGCGCTCGGGGTGGCCGTGGCCCGTTCGCAGGTGCCCGTCTGGCTGCCCTGGCCGCTGCCCGTCGGCTGGCTCTTCACCGGCATCTCGCACGCAGGGGACGACCTCTCCGGCGCCCGCGCCACCGCGGTGGCCTGCTCCGGGCCCGCACCGCTGGGCGGCTTCGGCGAGCTGGTGCTGGTCGCCGAAGAGCTCGGCGTCGGTCTCGGCGCCCGGTACGCGGGGCTGCCCGGCCCGGACCCGGGCGACTCGGTCTCGCTCTACAAGCCCGCCGACGCCAAGCTGATGGCGGCCGGCCGGCCCACCCCGATGTTCCACGTGCCGGAGGCCCCGCCCGACCGCGCGGTGTACGTCGGCGAGGCCCGCGGGCTCTGGCTCTGGGCCATCGCCTGGCCCGAGCAGTCCGCCCTGCTGATGCACGACGAGCTGGTCATCACCGACCTGCGGGACGCGGGCGCCGAGCTCGGCCTGCTGCCCTGCGGCGCGCTCTCCCCGCGGCTGCTCGGCTGAGCGTCCGGGAGCCTCCCGCGCGCTGACTATCCTGGGGCCACCCGACCCACAGGAGCCCCGTCGTGCGCATCGACCTGCACGCCCACAGCAACGCCTCCGACGGCACCGACAGCCCGGCCGAGCTGGTCGCCGCGGCGGTCGCCGCCGGGCTGGACGTGGTCGCGCTGACCGACCACGACACCGTGGCCGGGCACGCCGAGGCCGCCGAGGCGCTGTCCGGCACCGGGCTGACCCTGGTGCCGGGCGCGGAGCTGTCCTGCCACACCGACGGCGTCAGCCTGCACCTGCTCGCGTACCTCTTCGACCCGGCCGAGCCGGCCTTCGCCGCCGAGCGGGAGCTGGTGCGCACCGACCGGTTCCGGCGGGCCCGGCTGATCGTGGAGCGCTGCCGGGAGCTGGGCGCGCCGATCGACTGGGCGCAGGTCGAACGGATCGCGGGACGCGGCTCGGTGGGCCGCCCGCACATCGCCAGCGCGCTGGTCGAGGCGGGTGTGGTGCCGACCGTCTCGGACGCGTTCACCGCGGAGTGGCTGGCCAACGGCGGGCGGGCCGACGTCCGCAAGCACGAGACCGATCCGGTCACGGCCGTGCGGCTGGTCCGGGCGGCCGGCGGGGTCCCGGTGTTCGCCCACCCCGGTGCGGCCAAGCGCGGGGACACCGTCTCCGACGAGGTGATCGCCGAGCTGGCGGCGGCGGGCCTGGCGGCCCTGGAGGTGGACCACATGGACCACGACGAGCCGACCCGGGCCCGGCTGCGCGGCCTGGCGGCCGAACTCGGCCTGCTGACCACCGGGTCCAGCGACTACCACGGCGCCCGCAAGACGGTCCGGCTCGGCGAGCACACCACCGACCCGGCGGTGTACGAGGCCCTGGTCGCCCAGGCGACCGGCGCGCGGCCGCTCACCGGCTGACCGGCCGACCGGGGCGCAGGCGGCGGGAGAGCCGTCGGCGGGCGACCGCGCCGGGTGGCGGTGTCGCGCCGCGGCGCCACGGCCGGGCGGACATCACATGACAGAATCGGGCAATCCGTACGGAACGCCCAGTGAGAGAACCCGGCATGAGCGAGCCTCACCAGTGCGAGGCCGAGCGGTGAGCGTCTTCGACACCACCGTCTTCGGGTCGCTCTTCGTCACCCTGTTCGTGATCATGGATCCGCCCGGGACCATCCCGATCTTCCTGGCGCTGACCTCCGGCCGGGCCGCCCGGGTGCAGCGCCGGATGGCCTGGCAGGCGGCGGCGGTCGCGCTCGGCGTGATCACCTGCTTCGGCCTGTTCGGCCAGCAGATCCTGGACTACCTGCACGTCTCGATCCCCGCACTGCAGGTGTCCGGCGGGATCCTGCTGCTGCTGATCGCGCTCGACCTGCTCACCGGCAAGATCGACGAGCCGACCCAGACCAAGGACGTCAACGTCGCCCTGGTCCCGCTCGGCACCCCGCTGCTGGCCGGGCCCGGGGCGATCGTCGCGGTCATCCTGGCCGTGCAGAAGGCGGACGGCGGCGCCGAGTACGCGGCGGTCTGGGTGGCGATCGTCGCCATGCACGTGGTGCTCTGGCTGACCATGCGCTTCTCGCTGGTGATCATCCGGATCATCAAGGAGGGCGGTGTGGTGTTGATCACTCGGCTGTCCGGCCTGCTGCTGTCGGCGATCGCCGTCCAGTTGGTCGCCAGCGGCGTGTTCGCCTTCATCAAGTCGTACAGCTGACCGCCGCCGCGGCCGCGGATCAGTCCAGCGGGACGGCCCGGCGCTGCGGGTCGCGCAGGTCGGTGCCGTGCCGCAGCCAGCGCTCCTGCAGCGCCTCCGCGCCCTGCACCCGCTTGAACGCGGCCTCGTTCGGGGTCATCGGCAGCAGCGGCAGGAAGCGGACCGGCTCGGCCGGCTCGGCCAGTTCGAGGTCCTCGACCAGACCGCCCGGCTCGGCCACCAGCACCGAGGTGAACGGCGCGCCCGGCCAGAGCGGGGCACCCAGGTCCAGCGAGCCGCCGGGGGCCACCACCAGCCCTTCCACCTGCGGAGTCGCCGCGAACGTGGCCAGCGTGCGGAGCACCTCGTCGCGCCCCCCGCGGACGCTGAGCACCAACTCGGCGCGCGGCCCCCGGACCGGGTCGGCCACCGCCGCGGACGGGTCGGCCATCGGTGCGGCAGACATCCCGAGCGTCGCGTAGCGGACCAGCGCGTCGGTGTCCGGACCGAAGCGCAGCACCTCGATCCGGTCCGCACCCAGGAAGGTGACCGAGGCCCGGCCGGCCGGTTCGCCGAACGCGGTCAGCAGTCTCGCCTCGACGGCGGCGAGGACCGCGGCCCGGGTCAGCTCCGACGGCTCGTCAGGAGTGGGGAAGTCACCGAAGAGCGGGAAATCGTGCGCCATGGACGCGACCTTAGCCGCCCTGCGGCCGGGCCGGGTTGGGGCACACTCCAACACGGCCCGAGCCATAGCTGTTAGTGTGAGGAGATGGCCACCCGAGTCTTCTGACACTCGGAGCCGCGGCATGAAGGAGGTGGTTGCGGTGGATACCAGCCGACCATGCAGTACCGGCAGCTCTGCCCGATCTGTCCGCCTCCGCCGCGACCTGCCCTGATCCCTCGGTAGGTAGGGCGGCGCCGCGTCCGGTCGGGAGAGCACCTTCCCCGGAGCCGAATCGTCCAAACTCCGCCCCTCACGCGGGTTTCCCGGACACCTGGCAGCCTGCCCGCTGCCGCTCGGCCCGGCATCCATCGGTGTTCCCGCCGTCGCACAGGCCGTCCACAGTGCCGCCGCGCGACGGTTCCTGCCCAAGGAGCCTGCTGCCATGTCGATGATCAACAGCCTGCGCGCCGCCGTCCGTCCGGGCCGCCGCCGGACCGACGCCTACGACCCGCTGCACCCCGGCCACCCCATCTCCGCCGTCGTCGACTGCGCGGTCTACCAGCACGGCAAGCGGGCCGGCGAGGCCTGCAGCCCGCGCGAGGCGGCCCGGCTGGTCAAGCTCTTCCAGCAGGAGGACACCGGCTCGTTCAGCTGGATCGGCCTGCACGAGCCGACCGAGGCCGAGTTCGAGGGCATCGCCCAGCGCTTCGGCCTGCACCCGCTGGCCGTGGAGGACGCGGTCCACGCGCACCAGCGGCCCAAGGTCGAGCGGTACGACGACGTGCTGTTCGCGGTCTTCAAGACCATCCGCTACGTCGACCACGACCAGCTCACCCCGACCAGCGAGGTGGTCGAGACCGGCGAGCTGATGGTCTTCGCCGGCCGGGACTTCGTGATCACCGTCCGGCACGGCGGCCACAGCTCGCTGCACGAACTGCGGCACCGGCTGGAGGCCGACGCGGACGGCTCGGGGCTGCTCGCCAAGGGCCCGGCCGCGGTGCTGCACGCCATCGCCGACCAGGTGGTGGACAACTACCTGCTGGTGGCGGACCGGCTGCAGACCGATGTGGACGAGATCGAGTTCGATGTCTTCGCCAACAAGGGCGGCCGTGGCGCCGACGTCGGCCGGGTGTACCAACTCAAGCGCGAGGTACTGGAGTTCAAGCGGGCCGTGACCCCGCTGCTGCGGCCGATGCAGCTGCTGTCGGACCCGCTGCAGCGGCTGGTCGACCCGGACATCCAGAAGTACTTCCGCGACGTCGCCGACCACCTGGCCCGGGTCACCGAGCAGGTGCACGGCTTCGACGAACTGCTCAACTCGCTGCTCCAGGCCAACCTGGCGCAGGTCTCGGTGGCGCAGAACGAGGACATGCGCAAGATCACCGCCTGGGCGGCGATCTTCGCGGTGCCCACCATGATCACCGGCATCTACGGCATGAACTTCGACTACATGCCCGAACTGCACCACAAGTACGGCTATCCGCTGGTGCTCGGCAGCGTGCTGGTGATCTGCGTCGGGATGTACCGGGGCTTCCGCCGCAACGGCTGGCTGTAGCCCCGCGGTCGCGGTGGCCCCGGATGGGCCGCCGTGGCGGCCCGGCCGTCAGCGGCGGCCGCCGCGGGCGACCAGGACCAGGCCGAGCAGGATCAGCGCGACCGCCGGGTACGCGGCCACCGGCGGCCACTGGCCGAGCCAGAAGGCGGCGATCAGGGCCGCGCCCGGGGTCTCCAGCAGGATCGCGGTCGAGGTGACCGACGGCCCCAGGGTGCGCACCACCCGGTTGCTGAGGGAGTGGCCGAGCAGTTGGGCGGCCACCATCAGCAGCACGATCTGCCACCACACCCCGGCCGGCCAGCCGGACAGCGAGGTGCCCGCCGCCAGGCAGGTGGCCAGCAGCACCACGGCCGTGGTGGCGTAGCAGATCAGGGTGTACGCGGTGGTGCTGACGGTCCGCCGGACCTCCGCGCCGAGCAGCATGTAGCCGGCCGCCGCCAGGCCCGCGCCGAGCGCCAGCGCGTCACCGCGCAGCGCCCGGGCGGAGAGCGACAGGTCGACGCCGGTCAGCACCAGCACGCCGAGGAAGGCGACGCAGGTGCCGATCCAGACCAGCCGCGGGGGGCGGTGGCCGAACAGCCGCAGCAGCACGATGGTCCACAGCGGCGTGGTGGTCACCAGCGCGGTCGCGGAGGCCACCGAGGTCATCCGCAGCGAGGGCATCCACAGCGCGAAGTGCAGGGCCAGCAGCCCGCCCGCGGCCATCGCCAGCAGCAGCGCCCGGCGGCCGATCCCGCGCAGCTCGGCGCGGTGCCGCGCCAGCGCGTACGGGCCGAGGACGCCGACCGACATGACGTTGCGCCAGAAGGCGATGGCCAGCGCGGGCGCGGCGGTGGCGCTGATCAGGGGCGCCGAGAGCGAGATGCCGGCGACGGAGACGGCCAGCAGCAGCAGGTCGATCCGGGGCAGCGCGGGCGGCTGCCCGGCGGCGTCGGCCACCCCGGCGGGGGCGGCGGCGGTGACGTCGTCGGTCGGGGCGGCGGGCACGGCTCTCCTCGGTGGCGCAGGCGGGGGATCCGTCGGGACGGACCCGACAACGGTAAGGCCTCTAAACGGGCCATGGCACTGTCGTCCTGAGCGATGAGACGGGCCCGGGCCACCCGGGCGCGGCGGGCCCGCCGGTCGTGCAGCGCCCGGGACCGGCCGGGTCTCCCCCAGGCCTTACGCTGTGGGCCATGGAGCCTTCGACGACCACGGCAGCCGACCTCCTCGACCGCGCCCTGCTGGAGGAGGCCGCGAAGAAGTCCGGCCTGCTCTGGGTCAGGGCCGAGGGACAGCCGCAGGCGCGCGCCGTCTGGCACGCCTGGCACGACGGCGCGGTCGTGGTGGTCGGCGACGGCGCCGAGCAGCCGCTGCACGGCCTCGCGGCCGGTACCGCCGCCACCGTGACCGTGCGCTCCAAGGACAAGTGGGGGCGGCTGACCAGCTGGCCCGCCACCGTCACCGAGCTGGCCCCGCGGAGCGAGGCCTGGCTCGGGGCGGTCGAGGAACTCAAGGGCAAGCGGCTGAACGCGCCCGACACCGACACCATCGGCGACCGCTGGGCCCGCGAGTGCCGGGTGCTGCGGCTCGCCCCGGCGGGCGCGCTGAGCGAGCAGCCGGGCGCGATGCCCGAGGGCCCGCTCAGCGCCGAACCGATGCCCTCCCCCGCGACCACCCGGCAGCCGATCCCGGCCGGCCTGCCCCGGCTGCTGCTGCGGCGCCGCGGGCGCTGACCCGCGGGGCGGCGCGCCCGGCCGGTGCCGGGCCGTCACCCGCGCCGCAGGTCGGCGGGCTGGCCGGTGGCCGCCCGGGTAGCCTGGGCGCGGCGCACGGAGCGAGGCGGAGCGAGAGAGAGCGGGAGCCGATGGCAGGGCCAGGAAGCCGGGTCTTCATCTCCCACCTCTCCGGCGTGGCCGTCTTCGACCCCAACGGCGACCAGGTCGGCCGGGTCCGCGACGTCGTGGTGTCGCTGCGGATCGGCGGGCGCCCGCCGCGGGTGCTCGGCCTGGTGGTCGAGGTGGTCGGCCGGCGCCGGATCTTCCTGCCGATGACCAGGGTGACCAGCCTGGAGTCCGGCCAGGTGCTCACCACCGGCGTGATCAACATGCGCCGCTTCGAACAGCGCACCTCCGAGACCCTGGTCCTGGCCGAGCTGCTGGACCGCACCGTCACCCGGGTCAAGACCCAGGAGGAGGTCACCGTCCTGGACGTGGCCATGGTGCAGACCCGGGTCCGTGAGTGGGAGATCAGCAAGGTCTTCGTCCAGGTCGGCAAGGTCGGCCGGATCCGCAAGGGCAAGGGCGAGACGCTCACCCTGGACTGGTCCGCGGTGACCGGCTTCTCGCTCACCGAGGAGGGCCAGGGCGCGGCCAACCTGCTCGCCACCTTCGACCAGCTGCGCCCCGCCGACCTCGCCAACGTGCTGCACCACCTGTCGGCCAAGCGCCGGGCCGAGGTGGCCGCGGCGCTCGACGACGACCGGCTGGCCGACGTCCTGGAGGAGCTGCCCGAGGACGACCAGGTCGAGATCATCGGCAAGCTCAAGGACGAACGCGCCGCCGACGTGCTGGAGGCGATGGACCCGGACGACGCCGCCGACCTGCTCTCCGACCTGCCGGAGGAGGCCGCCGAGCGCCTGCTGCGCCTGATGGAGCCCGAGGACGCCGCCTCGGTGCGCCGCCTGCTCTCGTACGAGGAGGACACCGCGGGTGGTCTGATGACCACCGAGCCGATCGTCCTCGAACCCGACGCGACCGTCGCGGAGGCGCTCGCCCGGGTCCGGATCGCCGACAACAAGCCGGCGCTGGCCGCCCAGGTGTACGTCTGCCGGCCGCCGACCGAGACGCCGACCGGCAAGTACCTGGGCACCATCCACTTCCAGCGGCTGCTGCGCGAGCCGCCGTACACGCTGGTCGGCTCGATCGTCGACGACGACCTCGACCCGCTACCGCCGAGCACCCCGCTGCCGCTGATCACCAGCTACCTGGCCGCGTACAACCTGGTGGCCGCGCCCGTCGTCGACGAGACCGACCACCTGCTCGGCGCGGTCACCGTCGACGACGTGCTCGACCACCTGCTGCCCGACGACTGGCGCGAGGCGGCCCTGCACGGCGGCGAGGGCGTCGAGGGGGACGTCCTCGACGACGACACCCACGAGCGCGAGAGCGAGGCGGCCGGTGGACGCTGACCGGAAGCGACGGGACGAGAGCCCGCGCCAGCGGCTCCAGGGCGACCTGCGGCAGCTGCGCCAGCTGCGCGAACTGCGGGTCCGCGAGGGCACCCGGATGCAGCGCACCGAGAGCAGCGGCGGCGGTGGCACCCGGGTCCGGCTCGACCAGCCGCGCACCGCCCGTCCGGGCCTGATCAGCCTGCCCTCGTACGACCCGGAGGCGTTCGGGAAGCTGTCCGAGCGGATCGCCCGCTTCCTGGGCACCGGACGGTTCATCGTCTGGATGACGGTGGTGGTGCTGGTCTGGGTGATCTGGAACACCCTGCTGCCGGACAGCGTGCACTTCGACGACTACCCGTTCATCTTCCTCACCCTGATGCTCTCGCTGCAGGCCTCCTACGCGGCCCCGCTGATCCTGCTCGCGCAGAACCGCCAGGACGACCGGGACCGCGTCAACATGGAGCAGGACCGGGCCCGCAGCGACCGCAACATCGCCGACACCGAGTACCTCACCCGCGAGGTCGCCACCCTGCGCCAGGGCCTCGGCGAGGTGGCCACCCGGGACTTCGTCCGCTCCGAACTGCAGTCGCTGCTCAAGGAGCTGGACGAGCGGAGGGGCGCCTCCGAGGTGCTGTGACCGGCGGCACGCTACTGGGGAGTCGGGGGCGTTCCCCGGCGCCGTACCATCAAGGCATGGCCAACGAGACAGAGGTTGCGGCCGGCGTGACGGAGGAGTCCGTACGCAAGGCCCTGGCGACGGTGCACGACCCGGAGATCAACCGTCCGATCACCGAGATCGGGATGGTGAAATCCGTCGAGATCGCCGACGGCGGCGCGGTGCGCGTCGCGGTCTACCTGACCGTCTCCGGCTGCCCGATGCGCGAGACCATCACCAACCGGGTCACCGAGGCAGTCGGCCGGGTGCCCGGGGTGAGCGGGGTGGAGGTCGAGCTCGACGTGATGAGCGACGAGCAGCGCAAGGAGCTCTCCCAGCTGCTGCGCGGCGGCGCCCCCGAGCGGGAGATCGCGTTCGCCAAGCCCGGCACGCTGACCCGGGTGTACGCGGTCGCCTCCGGCAAGGGCGGGGTCGGCAAGTCCTCGGTGACGGTCAACCTGGCCGCCGCGATGGCCGCCGACGGCCTCAAGGTCGGGGTGGTCGACGCAGACATCTACGGCCACAGCATCCCGCGGATGCTGGGCGTCGAGGGCCGGCCCACCCAGGTCCAGGACATGATCATGCCGCCGTCCGCGAACGGCGTGAAGGTGATCTCGATCGGCATGTTCACCCCGGGCAACGCGCCCGTGGTGTGGCGCGGCCCGATGCTGCACCGCGCGCTGCAGCAGTTCCTCGCCGACGTCTACTGGGGTGACCTGGACGTCCTGCTGCTCGACCTGCCGCCGGGCACCGGCGACATCGCCATCTCGGTCGCCCAGCTGGTCCCGAACGCCGAGATCCTGATCGTCACCACCCCGCAGATGGCCGCCGCCGAGGTGGCCGAGCGGGCCGGCACCATCGCGCTGCAGACCCACCAGAAGATCGTCGGCGTGATCGAGAACATGTCGGGCATGCCCTGCCCGCACTGCGACGAGATGATCGACGTCTTCGGCACCGGCGGCGGCCAGACCGTGGCCGACGCCCTGACCCGCTCGGTCGGCGCCACCGTCCCGGTGCTCGGCTCGATCCCGATCGACGTCCGCCTGCGCGAGGGCGGCGACGACGGCCGCCCGGTCGTCCTGGCCAACCCGGAGTCCCCCGCCGCGGCCGCCCTGCGCACCGTCGCGGGCAAGCTCGGCGGCCGCCAGCGCGGCCTGTCGGGGCTGTCCCTGGGGCTCACCCCGAAGAACAAGTTCTAGCTCGGGCGCACTGTCCGCCCCAACGGCCCCGGGAGTACCCCTCCCGGGGCCGTTCCGCGTCCTGGAACCGGTACCGGTGCCCTTTCAGGGGCGGCGGGGGGAGATGCCGGGCGATGAGCGCCGCGATCGGCCGGTGGCGGGCCCGACCCCGGTGACGGGCGGGCCGTGCGGGCGCACGGTCGTACGGGCTCCGTCCGTCGGCCCCGTACGGCGCCGGGCGGTACCCCGTCCTCACCACCGCGCCCCGGATCGGCATCCCGCCCCCGGACGGCGGCCGGGACCCCGGACGGCGGGCGGCCCCGCAGGGGCGGACCGGGTGTTACCGCGCCCGCCCGCCCCCGGGCCCTGGCGGGCGCCGGCCGGCCGTCAGCGGCCGTGGTAGGCCGCGAGGTCGGGGACGGCGCCGAAGCCGACGCCGTAGGCGCTGACGCCGCGGCCGTAGGCGCCGAGCAGGACACCCGGGGCCTCACCGGCCAGCACCCAGCCGTACTCGGACTCGCGGTAGCGGAAGGGCTGGGGCAGGCCGCTCACCGGGAGGGTGAGCGAGGACCAGCCGGGGCCGTCCAGGTCGTCGGCGAGGTCCCAGGCGAGGTTGGACTGCTGGTCGAGCCAGTCCTGGCGCAGGCCGCGGTCGAGCTGGCCGGGCCAGGTCGCGGCCAGCAGCCCGGAGCCCGCCAGCCAGGCCGCGGACGAGGCCGAGGTGGCCTCCAGGGTCCCGGTGTTGTCCGCGCTGCGGCGCCCGGGTCTGCGGGCCACCGTCACCACCACCGCGAACCGGCGGGAGTCCCGGGCCTCGGGCTGCTTGGCCGGCTCGTCGCCGTGGCCGAGCGACCCGTAGTCCGCGCCGCCCTCGGCCTGCCCGGCGCGGGCCCCGCCCGGGCCGGCGCCGACCTGGCCGAGCCAGCGGCGGCCGGTCCAGCCGTCGTCCAGCCCGTACCAGGGGAAGTCGGCCGCCAGGTACGGCGCCAGCGGGTCCACCGGTGCCGCCGGCACCCTCCTGCCCGTCACCGGGCGCTCCGGCCCGGGGGCACCGGGCACCCCCGCCGGGGCCGTCCCCACCGCACGACTCGTCGCGTCCATCCGGCCGCCTCCTCCACACAGCTGTCCCGTCCCGCGGCGCGCTCCGGATCGGCGCCCCCCGCGGCATTCAGCACAATAGCGGCGGACACGGCTGCGCCCCGCTCAGCCGGGCGGCGGGGCGGGGCGCGATACGTCGGCGGGCGGACCCGGGAGGCTCAGGTGGCGTCCGGGTCGAACGGCGGGCGCTCGCCGGGCACGGGCGCGGCGGCCTTGGTCAGGTCGGCGGCGGCCGGGGCCGCGGCGGCGGCCGCGGCGACCGTGGCGGGAGCCGCACCGGCGGTCTCGCTGTTCAGCACCGACTTGATGTCCAGCCCGTCCTTGAGCTCCTTGAAGCCCAGCGGGTCCTCGTTGCTCCCGAGCAGCTGCTTGCGCACGAAGGTCTTCGGGTGGAGGTCCTGGAACTCGAAGTCCTGGAACTCCGGGCCCAGCTCGGTGCGGATGTCCTCCTTGGCGCTGTCCGCGAACGAGCGGATCTTGCGCACGAAGCCCATGGTGTCCTGGATCAGCTTCGGGAGCTTGTCCGGCCCGAAGATCACCACGGCCATCACGAGCAGGGTGATGACCTCGAGTGGGCCTATGTCAGTGAACACGTAAGCTCCCCAGCTCCTATGGACGAACCCGATGAGCTCTGCGGACAGCGGACAACGGTCATTACAGCGTAATGGCCACCGGCCGGTCCATGCCCCCACCGCGTGATGAAGCGGTGGTGAAGAGACCACCGGACCACCGGCGGCCCCCGCCGGCCGGGAGTGCGCCGGGAGGGCCCGCCGGGCGCCTCAGCGCAGCAGCTGGTGCGGGTAGCCCACGGGCGTCGCGGCCGGCTGGAACGGGCCCGGCTGCTGCGCCGTACCGGGTGACGGCGAGGAGGCCAGGTGGCGGACCGGGAAGTCCACCGGCAGCTCCGCCGTGACCGGGAGCACCGCGCCGGTGCCG
The DNA here is from genome assembly GCF_040651175.1 of Kitasatospora sp. NPDC048540. Taxonomy (NCBI): domain Bacteria; kingdom Bacillati; phylum Actinomycetota; class Actinomycetes; order Kitasatosporales; family Streptomycetaceae; genus Kitasatospora; species Kitasatospora sp. NPDC048540. Next base: position 10,609 of record NZ_JBEZIR010000131.1, on the reverse strand, counting down.
GGACCGCGGACCGGGGTGACGGTGGTGCTCTGCTGGTCGTCACCGGCGCCGGTCACACCGCCGACCCCGCCGACCCCGCCGAGGGTCACGGCGGCGACCGAGAAGGCACCGGCGGCGGCGAACACGAAGCGCCGGCCGCGCGGCGGGGCGGGCCGGAACACCGGGGCCGCGGCGGCGGGCGCCAGCGGCCGCGCGGACGGCAGCAGGCCGCGCCGGGCGGGTCCGAAGGGCTGCGGGCCGGGACGCCCGGCACGCGGGTCCACCCCGGGTATCGGGGCCTGCGCCCCGAGCGCGCCCCCGCCGAACGAGGAGCCCGCGCCGCGGCCGAACGAGCCGCCGGTCAGCCGGCTGCCGCCGAGCGTGCCCGCGGTGGCCTCCGGGGACACCCCGGCGACCCCGCCGCCCGGGCCTTCCCCGTGCTCGTCGTCGGGCAGCGCGGCGACCGCCATCAGCCGGGACATCAGCATCGAGGACGGCGCCGGGGTGCCGGTGCGCGTCAGCAGGTGCTTGACCGCGCGGCCCTCGTCCGCCTCGGCCAGGCACTGGGGACAGGTCGCCAGGTGCGCCTGGACCCGCTCGCGGGAGTCGTGGCCGAGCTCGCCGTCCAGGTAGGCGGAGAGCCGGTCGCCGAGGTGGTGCTCGTCCGCGGCGGGCTCGACCGGCCGCACCGGGACGGCGTGCAGCGCGAGCGCCTGGTCCTCACCGCGCCGGCCCAGCTGGAGTCGGCCGGCCCCGCGCCGGGAGCGGCCGGCCTCCGCCGGGCCGCCGCCGCTCACGAGCCCCCCCGGTCACTCTCACCGGCGGGCGCGGCGCCGACCGGCAGCGGCTCCTCGGATCCGCCGCGACGGGCGCGGCCGGGGACGGTGCCGGGCGCGCGGTGCTTGAGGGCGGCCCGCAGGTGCGAGCGGCCGCGGTGGATCCGGCTGCGCACCGTCCCGAGCTTGACGCCCAGGGTGGCGGCGATCTCCTCGTACGACAGGCCCTCGATGTCGCAGAGCACGACGGCGGCCCGGAACTCCGGGGCCAGGGTGTCCAGCGCCTGCTGGACGTCGGCGTCGAAGTGGGTGTCGCTGAAGTGCTGGGCGGGGCTGGGCTCGCGGCTGGGGAGCCGCTCGGCCGCGTCGTCCCCGAGGGCGTCGAAACGGATCCGCTGCCGTCGGCGCACCATGTCCAGGAAGAGGTTGGTGGTGATCCGGTGCAGCCAGCCCTCGAAGGTGCCGGGGGTGTAGGTGGACAGCGAGCGGAAGACCCGGACGAAGACCTCCTGGGTGAGGTCCTCGGCGTCGTGCTGGTTGCCCGTCAGGCGGTAGGCCAGGCGGTAGACCCGGGCGCTGTGCGCCTCGACGATCTCCTCCCAGCTCGGCGGCGTCCAGCCCTGCGCGTCGGGCCCCTCTGCGAAGGTCGCGCGCGTGGCGGCGGCCTCGGCCACCGGGTGGTCGGCTGCGGTCGACGTGTCCAGGGGGGATTGCACAGACTGGTTCATCACGGGCTTCGGCGTACGGGCCGACGAGGTGCCGCGGAAGTGCCGCCGCACAGGGACGTCGCCCTCGGCCACACCTCCTCGGTCGGCTCTTCTGCCCAGCAGGGCCACCACCATATCCACCTCACCCGTCAGATCTGGATAAGAGCAGTCCGCTGCCCGCCTGGCCGGGCAGGCTCACTGCCCGGGCCGGGTGGTGCGCGGTCGGATCGTCCGCTCCCGTGCTGGGACAACGGCCGGTCGCCGAACGCGGTTCCCGCCCGGCCAGTAGTGTGTGGCGGGAAATGTCGACATCAGGTCGGCATCCGCCGCTCGGGGAGAGGCAGCCATCACCGACTTCGGGCCCGCGCGCGCGGCCCTCGCGGACACCTACGTGGGCGAGGACGCGGTGCTGACCTACGCCCGGGCGCAGTCCGCGCGGCTGGGCATCCGGGCGATCGGGCCGAGCGGCGGCGCCTGTCTGCGGCTGGTCGCGGCGGCGCTGGACGCCAAGGCGGTGGCCGAGATCGGCACCGGTACCGGGGTCTCCGGCGTCTACCTGCTGCGCGGCATGCGGCCGGACGGCGTGCTGACCACCGTCGACGCCGAGCCGGTGCACCAGCAGTACGCCCGCGAGGCGTACCACGCGGCCGGCTTCGCCTCGAACCGCTCGCGCTTCATCCCGGGCCGGGCGCTGGACGTGCTGCCGCGGCTCGCCGACGGCCAGTACGACCTGGTGTTCTGCGACGGCGACCCGGCCGAGTCCCAGCAGTACCTTGCAGAATCGTTGCGCCTGCTCAGGCCCGGCGGGATGGTCTGCTTCGAGGGGGTCTTCCAGGAGGGCCGGCTGGCCGAACCCGACCAGCACGACCCGCAGACCCACGCCGTCCGCGAACTGGTCCGCGAGGTCCGGGAGAGCGAGCGGCTGCTGCCCGCCCTGCTGCCGGTCAGCGACGGACTGCTCTGCGCCGTCAAACGCTGAGCCCCCGGGGGCGGATCCCGGGGCACCTCCCCTCCGGGGCCCGGGCGCGGGCCGCAGTGGGCCCGTCCCGGCCTCCGGAGGGCCCCTGGCGGCCCCGGCAGGACAGGCGAAGGGCCCGCGTCCTGACTCGGACACGGGCCCCGCACACAGCTCGGGAGACGAGGGCAGCTCCCGCTAGGTCAGTCGCAGACCTTCTTCAGCGCCTCGCCCAGCTCTTCGGCCTCCGTAGGCGTGAGCTCCACCACGAGGCGTCCGCCGCCTTCCAGCGGAACGCGCATGATGATGCCTCGCCCCTCTTTGGTGACCTCGAGCGGGCCGTCACCCGTCCGCGGCTTCATGGCCGCCATGCTCGTTCCCCTTCCTGCAACCGCGCAGTTTCGTACCGGAAGTCCGTCCACCGCCGGTATCGAACGCATTGATCGGAAGCCATTATCCCGCATGCGGCGCCCCGATGACCAACATCACCCTCGGGACAGGGGCCGACCGGCCCTCCGGGACCGGCCCGGGGGCGGGTCCGGGCCGTGCGGGACGGTGTTCGACACGCTGCGCCGGGGTGCGCTACCTCACACTCCCCAGCCCGGCCCGGCCTCCGTCATGCTGGCCTGGCATCCGTAGCAGGACCGCCCCACGACTCCCGGGAGCCCTCAGCCCATGACCGACTCCGTGCTGTACGAACTCTCCGCCGGACTGGCCGTCGTCACCATCAACCGGCCGGACGCGATGAACGCGCTGGACGTGCCCACCAAGATCGCCCTGCGGGACGCCGTGACCGAGGCCGCGGCCGACCCCGCCGTCCGCGCGCTGCTGCTGACCGGCGCCGGCGAGCGGGCGTTCTGCGTCGGCCAGGACCTCAAGGAGCACCTGGGCCTGCTCAAGCTCGCCGAGGAGACCGGCGCGGCGCCGCTGAAGACCGTCTCGGAGCACTACAACCCGCTGGTGCGGGCGCTCGCCGGGATGCGCAAGCCCACGGTGGCGGCGGTCGGCGGGGTCGCGGCGGGCGCCGGCGCCTCGCTGGCGTTCGCCTGCGACTTCCGGATCGTCGCCGACTCGGCCGGCTTCAACACCGCCTTCGCCGGGATCGCGCTGACCGCCGACTCCGGCGCCTCCTGGACGCTGCCCCGGCTGGTCGGGCACGCCAGGGCCACCGAGCTGCTGATGCTGCCGCGGACCGTCAAAGCGGACGAGGCGCTCGCCCTGGGCCTCGCCACCAAGGTCGTCCCGGCCGCCGAACTGGCCGCCACCGCCCGCGAGTTCGCCCAGCAGCTGGCCGAGGGCCCGACCGTCGCGTACGGCGCGATCAAGGCCTCGCTGTCCTACGCCGCCGACCACTCGCTCAGCGAACTGCTCGACAAGGAGGACGAGTTGCAGACCCTGGCCGGGGACAGCGAGGACCACCGGATCGCGGTGCGCGCCTTCCTGGCCAAGGAGAAGCCGGTCTACCTGGGCCGCTGAGCAGCGCGGACCCGGGCCGCCCGCGCCGAACCGCCGTACCGGGCGCCGGTCCCACGGCGCGTTTGCCAAGTCGCGTCGGATCAGGCCGCGGCGTTGGGCGCCCGGCCGGGCGTGCGCCCGGATCACCCTCGTACTGGGTCGTACTTGGGTGGTCCGGGCGTGCGTCCGGACGGGATGCCTGGGGGTACCTCCCGGCCGGAGGCTGGGGGAGTCGCGGACCCGGCGGGACTCTGCAAACGCGCCCTAGCGGCGCCCGGTCCGCACGTGGCAGTCGGCCAGGTGGTCGTCGACCAGGCCGCAGGCCTGCATCAGGGCGTACGCGGTGGTCGGCCCGACGAACCGGAAGCCGTTCTTCTTCAGCGCCTTGGCCAGCGCCGTCGACTCCGGGGTCACGGCCGGCACCTCGGCGAGGGTGCGGGGGGCCGGGCGCCCGGGATCGGCGGCGAACTCCCAGATCAGCGGGTCCAGGCCGCCGTCGAGCGCCCGGGCCGCGCGGGCGTTGGCGATGGTCGCCTCGATCTTGGCCCGGTTGCGGATGATCCCCGCGTCCTGCATCAGCCGCTCGGCGTCGGCGGGGGTGAACTCGGCCACCTCGGCGATCCGGAAGCCCGCGAAGGCGGACCGGAACCCCTCCCGGCGGCGCAGGATCGTGATCCAGGACAGCCCGGACTGGAAGGCCTCCAGCGAGATCCGCTCGAACAGCGGGTCCTCGCCGTGCACCGGCCGGCCCCACTCGGTGTCGTGGTAGACCCGGTAGTCGTCGGAGGACTCGCCCCAGCCGCAGCGCAGCAGCCCGTCCGGGCCCGCGACCGCGCCGCTCACCGGTCGCCCGACCGGTCGGCGGGCTGCTCCGGCGCCCCGGTCCCGGTCCCGGCCTCGCCGACCACCTTGGCGAACGCCTCCAGGCCGGGCAGCGGCTCCACTCCGGCCGCCCCCTCCGGGGCCGCCTCGACCGCGCCGCGCAGCACCGCGGCCGCCTCCAGCTCGGCGATCCGGGCGTCCCGGTGCGCGAGCTCGGCGGCGAGCCGGTCGAGCACGTCGTCCACCTCGCCCATCCGGTAGCCGCGCAGTGCCATCGGCAGGCGCAGGGTGTCCACGTCGTGCGGGCCGAGCGGGCGGTCCTGCGGGAGCCGGACGTCCAGCCGGTCGTGCTCGGCGTCCGGCAGCGAGCCGCCACCGCCCAGCGCCACCAGGGCGGCACCGCCGACCACCACGGCCATCGCCACCACGATCACCCAGAACACGAGCTGTCCTCCAGAGTTCACGGCCGGCCCCGACAGAGGTGGGATCATGGTCCCCAGAAGGCCGGGGCCCATCATTGCACCCGGAGAAGCTGCGGAGGAGACACTGGTGGCACTGCGCCTCGGCCCACGGGAGTTCGGCAGCGACGAGCTGGTGATCATGGCGATCGTCAACCGGACCCCGGACTCGTTCTTCGACCGCGGCGCCACCTTCGCGGACGAGGCGGCGTTCGCCGCCGCCGAGCGGGCCATGGCCGAGGGCGCCGCGATCCTCGACATCGGCGGGGTGAAGGCCGGGCCCGGCGAGGAGGTCACGGTCGAGGAGGAGCTGCGCCGCACCGTCCCGTTCGTGGCCGAGCTGCGCCGGCGCCACCCGGACGCCGTGATCAGCGTGGACACCTGGCGGCACGAGGTCGGCGAGGCGGTCTGCGAGGTGGGCGCGGACCTGCTCAACGACGCCTGGGGCGGGGTCGACCCGAAGCTCGCCGAGGTCGCCGCCCGGTACGACGCGGGGCTGGTGTGCACCCACGCCGGCGGGGCCGAGCCGCGCACCCGGCCGCACCGCAAGGGCTACCAGGACGTGATGGCCGACATCCTGGAGGTCACCGTGGGCCTGGCCGAGCGGGCCGCCTCGCTCGGGGTGCGGCGGGACGCGCTGGTCATCGACCCGGGCCACGACTTCGGCAAGAACACCCGGCACTCGCTGGAGGCCACCCGGCGGCTGCCGGAGATGACCGCCACCGGCTTCCCGGTGCTGGTCTCGCTCTCCAACAAGGACTTCGTCGGCGAGACCCTGGACCGCCCGGTGGACCAGCGGCTGATCGGCACCCTGGCCACCACCGCCGTCTCCGCCTGGCTGGGTGCGCAGGTGTACCGGGTGCACCAGGTGGCCGAGACCCGGCAGGTGCTCGACATGGTCGCCTCGATCAGGGGCACCCGGCCCCCGGCGGTCGCCCGCCGGGGCCTGGCGTAGCGGCCGGACCGCACCTACACGGCGGTCCCGTTGGGGCGGCGGCTCTCCTCCAGGATCTTCAGCACGTCGTCGATCTCGTCGGTGACGTGGAACAGCTCCAGGTCCTGCGGGGAGGCCTTGCCCTGGGCGACCAGGGTGTTCTTCAGCCAGTCCACCAGTCCGCCCCAGTAGGCGGTGCCGAAGAGGATCACCGGGAAGCGGGTGACCTTCTTGGTCTGCACCAGGGTCAGCGCCTCGAACAGCTCGTCCAGCGTGCCGAGCCCGCCCGGCAGCACCACGAAGCCCTGCGAGTACTTCACGAACATCGTCTTGCGGACGAAGAAGTACCGGAAGTTCAGCCCGAGGTCGACGAACTCGTTGAGCCCCTGCTCGAAGGGGAGCTCGATGCCGAGCCCCACGCTGAGCCCGCCGGCGTCCGAGACGCCGCGGTTGGCGGCCTCCATCGCACCCGGCCCGCCGCCGGTGATCACCGCGTAGCCGGCCTCCGACAGTGCCCGGCCGATGGCCACCCCGGCCGCGTACTCGGGCGAGTCCACCGGGGTCCGGGCCGAACCGAACACGCTGATCGCGGCCGGGAGTTCGGCCAGCGCGCCGAAGCCCTCGACGAACTCCGAGGTGATCCGCCAGACCCGCCACGGGTCGGTGTGCAGCCAGTCGGTCGGGCCGGTGGTGTCCAGCAGGCGCTGGTCGGTGGTGCTGGTGCCGACCTGGTCCCGGCGCAGCAGCACCGGGCCCTTCTGCTTCTCCGGCCAGGGCTTCTTCCGCTCGGGCGCGCCGAACTCGTCCGGAACGGTCCCGTCGTTGGTGTCATCTCCTGTGGCTGTCATGACGAAACCCTACGCCCGTGATGACGTCTTTTCGGGAAACACCGGAGGGCGTGGAGTGAAACCGACGGCCCCGCGCCCGCGGCCGGCCGGCCTCAGGCCAGCCAGTCCCGCAGCCGCTGCTCGACCTCGGCGATGGCGCTCAGCGAGCAGTGCTCGTCCCGCTTGTGCGCCAGGTTCGGGTCGCCGGGGCCGTAGTTGACCGCCGGGACGCCGAGCGCGCTGAACCGGGCCACGTCGGTCCAGCCGAACTTGGCCCTGGCCCCGCCGCCGACCGCCGCCAGGAAGGCCCGGGCGGCGCTGCGGCCGAGGCCCGGCAGTGCGCCGGGCGCCGAGTCGGTGACGGTCAGCGGGTACCCGTCGAAGACCTCGCGCAGGTGCGCCTCGGCCTCGGCCTCGGAGCGGTCCGGCGCGTAGCGGAAGTTGACCGTCACCACGCACTCGTCGGGGATCACGTTGCCGGCCACGCCGCCGTCGATCCGGACCGCGTTGAGGCCCTCGCGGTACTCCAGGCCGTCGATCTCCACGGTGCGCGGCCGGTAGCCGGCGAGCAGGGTGAGCACCCCGGCGGCGTGGTGGATGGCGTTGTCGCCGAGCCAGCTGCGGGCGGCGTGCGCGCGGGTGCCGGTGAGGGTGATCTGCGCCCGCATGGTGCCCTGGCAGCCGCCCTCGACCATCGCGCCGCTGGGCTCCATCAGGACCGCGAAGTCCGCCGCCAGCCAGTCGGGGCGGGCGGCGGCCAGGTGGCCGAGGCCGTTGCGGGAGGCCTCGATCTCCTCGCAGTCGTAGAAGACGAAGGTCAGGTCGCGGTTGGGCGCGGGCAGCGTGGCGGCCAGCCGCAGCTGCACCGCGACCCCGGACTTCATGTCGGAGGTGCCGCAGCCGTAGAGCAGGTCGCCGTCCACGTACGAGGGCAGGTTGTCCGCGATCGGCACGGTGTCCAGGTGCCCGGCGAGCAGCACCCGCTCGGCGCGGCCGAGCGCGGTGCGGGCCACCACGTTGTTGCCGTACCGGTCGACGGTGAGGTGCGGGAGGGCGCGCAGCGCGGTCTCGACCGCGTCGGCGAGCGGCTGCTCGTCGCCGCTGACGGAGGGGAAGTCGACCAGCTGCGCGGTCAGGGCGCCGCCGTCGAGGCTCAGGTCGAGGGGTGTGTGCGGGCTGCTCATGGTCGCCCAGCCTATCGGTGCACCCGGCCGCCGCCCGGCCGGACGCGGGTCGGACGCAGGTCGGGGGCGCCGGCGGGCAACCGGATCGCGGCGTCAGGACGTCCGACTGGGTACGGTGTGCGGGCGTGTTCGGAGAAAAGGAGCTGAGGTGTCCGAGGAGACGAACGGCGGGACGGCCGGCTCCCGAGCGGCCGGGCGGCGCCGCCGGCCGCTGCGGCGGATGCTGACCGGGCTGCTGGCCCTGCTGGTGGTCGCCGGCCTGGTGGTCTACCTCAACCGGGACAAGCTGATCGCGCCGCCGGAGGGCTGCAAGATCGACACGGCGGCGGGCTCCGGCACGCTCGACCTCACCCAGGCCTCCAACGCCGCGACCATCGCCGCGGTGGCGCTCTCCCGCGGGCTGCCGGAGCGGGCGGTGACCATCGCGCTGGCCACCGCGATGCAGGAGTCCAAGATCCACAATCTGGAGGGCGGCGACCGGGACTCGCTCGGACTGTTCCAGCAGCGCCCCTCCCAGGGCTGGGGCACCGCGGAGCAGATCAAGGACCCGGTCTACGCCACCAACAAGTTCCTGGACAGCCTGGTGAAGGTGCCCGGTTACGCCCGGCTGCCGCTCACCGACGCGGCCCAGCAGGTGCAGAAGAGCGGCTACCCGCAGGCGTACGCCAAGCACGAGACCAACGCGACGCTGGTCTCCGCCGCGCTCACCGGCCGCGAACCGGCCGCGCTGACCTGCGTGGTGCACGAGCTCTCGGCGCCCTCGCCCGCCGCCCCGGACACGGCCGCGAGCCCGGCGGCCGCGGGTACGCCCGCCCCGGCCGGCTCCGCCGCGCCCGCCGGCCCGCAGCAGCCCGTGACGCTGGGCGACCGGGTGCGCCGCGAGTTCGGCAAGGCCGTGGTCGTGGCGTCCGCGCCGAAGGCGGCGAAGGACCCGCGCGAGGTGTTCGCGCTCACCCCGCAGCCGACCGCGACGGCCGACCCGGGCCCGGGTGCGCAGCGGCAGGCCGGCTGGGCGGTGGCGCAGTGGGCGGTGGCGCAGGCGCAGGACCTGGGGATCGGCAGTGTGCGCTTCGACGGCAAGGTCTGGAAGGTGGACCGGCCGACGGACGGCTGGAAGCCGCAGACCGACGCCGCGGGGACCGACCGGGTGCTGATCACGCTCGGCGCCCCGGTCAAGAAGTAGCGGCCCGCCCGGGCCCTCCTCGCCCGGGCCCCTCCTCGCCGGTACGGGCCCACCCGGACACGAAGCACCCGCGCCCCGGCCGGGGCCGGCCCTCGGGCCGTTCCGGCCGGGGCGCCCTCGCGCACCGCCCCGGTGTTGACGGACTGGTGAGCGGGTTACCGCCGGGCGGGTGATTGATGTCAATCCGGGGTTGCCGCCGGTGGCGGTCGGCGGCCCGCTCCCCGGGGTGGGGGCGACCCCGCGGTCGGCCTGTCACGGCAAGCGGAGTGACGATTCTTCAGGCCCGTCCCGCCGGGCGAGATGTCCGGTATGCCAGAAAGAGGATCGTCCGATGTTGAGCAACCCTTTACCTTGACCGGCCGAAACCTTCTCGCTCCTCTAGCGGTAATCACGTCGTCCGCCCGACGGGACACCCGTCCTCGGGGGTACGCCGGGCATCCTCACCCCTTAGGAGCACCATGTCTCACCCCCTCAAGCGCCGGATCGCCCAGGCCGCGCTGCTCGTCGCAGCAGCCGGTGCGGCACCCATGGCCGTGGCCCAGGCCGCGTCCGCCGCCGACCTGGTGCCGCCGACCGACCTGGGGGCCGGCCTGACGTCCACGCTCGAGGACGCGCCCAGCTCGTCCTCGACGGTGCAGGACGCGGCCCACGAGTTCGGCCAGGTCGCCGGGGCGACCGGCGCCGAGACCGTCTCCACCGGGGTTCCGCTGGCCGCCGACGCGGCCGGCCGGACCCTCGCGCACGCCCTCCCGGACACCAACCAGTCGCTCGGCAAGGTGACCTCCCCGGCCGGCAAGACCGCCGCCGCTGCCGGCACCCTGTCCAAGCTGGCCGCCGTGGCCGGACCCGCCCTGGTCGAGAAGGTCGGCCCCGCGGTCACCGACAAGGTCGCCCCGGCCGTCACCGACAAGGTGGTCCCGGCCACCACCCGCAGCGCCTCCGCCGCGAGCTCCCCGCTCGGCGCCGCCTCCGGCCTGCTGCCCACCGGCGCCCTGCCCACCAGCGGCCTGCCCGGCACGGACGCCGTCACCGGCCTGACCCACGCCGTCCCCGGCGCCGACTCGCTGACCTCGCTGGGCCACCCGGCCGCCGAGAACCGTCTGGGCGGCGTCCCCTCCCTGGGCTCCGGCAACCCGCTGGAGGGCCTGACCAACGGCGGTCTGACCAACGGCGGTCTGAGCGGCCTCGGCCCGGTCACCGGCCTGCTCGGCGGTCTCGGCGGTCTCGGCGGCGGCGGCCTGGGCCACTGACCCCGCCCGCCGGACAGGCCGAAGGGGCGGCCCGCACAGGCCCGGGGGCGGGAGAGGCGGTCGGCGGCGTCGAACAGCG
>NZ_JBEZIR010000130.1:0-25364 GCF_040651175.1 Kitasatospora sp. NPDC048540 | reverse complement strand
CGGCTTCAGCATCGCCTCGAGGTCCTCGGTGGTGAGCGGGTGCAGCGAGCGGGCGGCCAGCCGGCCCTGGCGGTCGACCACGATGGTGGTGGGGCCGCCACCGGGCCCTGGGCTGCGCGACGTCGGCGTCAGGTGCCGTACACGCCGACCTCGTGCAGCGAGTAGCCCCAGTTGGTGCCGCGCTGCTGCCCGTGCACCCGGACGTAGCGGGCCGAGACGCCGGGGAAGCGGGCCGTGTCCACGCCCCCGTCACCGGTGGTGGTGGACCAGACCGAGCGCCAGGTGGAGCCGTCGGTGGACACCTCGATGCGGTACGCCCTGCCGTAGGCCCGTTCCCAGTCCAGGGTGACCCGCCGGATCACGCTGGTCTCCTTGAGGTCGATCTGCAGCCACTGGTCGTCGCTCCACTCGCTGGCCCAGCGGGTGCCGGTGTCGCCGTCCACGGCCCGTCCGGGCGCGAAGCTGACGAACGGGTTCCACCACTCGGTGGAGCTGGCCGCGGCGGGCGAGCCGGCGGCGAGGTTGACGCCCGCCCGGTGGTTCTCGGACGCCGCCCAGGTGTGCAGGTAGGACTCGGCGCCGCGGAACAGGTCGTCCACCACGTCCTGGCCGCCGACCTGCCGGATGTCCTCGATCCAGTCCGGGACCAGGCCGTAGTGCGCGGCGCCGTCGGTGTTGAGGTCCCAGGTGCGCTGGCCGGCGGTCTGCCGGTCGATCAGGGACCCGCCGTCGACGCTGCGGAACGGGTACTTGACGGGGTTGGGCGCGTCGGCACCGCGCGGCGCCGGCCAGCCGCCGACCCCGTTCATGTCGGTGCCGTAGCCGTAGCCGACGCCGTACTTGTCGCGCAGCGCGTCGGTGCGCTTGGCCTCCGCGCTGAACGCCTCGGACCCGCTCATGTACTGGGCGGCGAACCCGCCGAGCTTGTAGAGGCGCTCGGTCCAGCCGAGGTCCATCCAGCTGTGCGAGGAGATCACGCCCGGGTACGACTCGGACTCCAGGATGTCGAAGGCCTGGTCCGCGGCCTTGACGCTCATGTGGTCGATCTCCAGCATCATCTTGCGCTTCATCATGCCGCGCACGGCGTAGGCGCCGAGGTCGGTGAGCCCGCGGGTGTTGCACTGCGCCCCGGCGGCGTACGACGGGACGGTGACGCCCGGCGGGAGCTCCTTCTCCGCCTGGAGCGCCGGCGCCAGACCGATCGGGTTGTCGTGCTGCGGTCCGGCGCACTGCTCGGTCTGCCAGAAGGTGCCGGTCGACAGGAACTGCCCCACGTTGATCGCCGTGCCGAGCGCCCCCTCGTCGAACCGCACGCCGCACAGGGCGTTGTCGAACTTGTGGCACAGGAACATGCTGCGCACGCCGAGCCCGTACAGCTCGTCCAGCCCGCGGTCGATGTCGGCCTTGCTGCACTGGCCGACGTCCAGGATCTGCTTGCAGCCGAACGGCTCGGAGGTCTCCACCCCCAGCACCACGGCCAGTTTGCCCTGCTCGATCACCTGGCGCGCCTGGTCGGAGTCGGTGACGATCCGGAACCAGCCCTTGCCCGGGCCGCCGTACATCTTGTCGATGTACGCCTGCATGTCGTACGACTTCTGCGCCTCCAGGCGGATGGCGGACATCTCGTCGCAGCCGCGGTCCTTGAAGAAGTAGACCGAGCAGATCACGCCGTTGGTGACCAGGTCGTTGACCAGCACCCGCTCGCCGCCGCGCCAGGCGCGCTCCACCCAGGCGTAGTAGTTCTGCTGGTGGGTGAGCGAGTCGTGGGCGGGCCAGTCCTTGAAGGTCGGCCAGCCGACCGGGTCGTGCTTGCCGTCGCCGCCCTTGGTGATCATGTCGAAGATGGCGAGCGAGCCGTCGGGGTAGTGCTCCGGGCAGTCCTTGAGCGCGTCGGCGACGCCCAGATCGGAGAACGGCTTGCCGCAGATCAGCCGGCCGCCGAAGCCCTCGTTGGCCATGATGTGGTCGTGCGCGTCCACGAAGCCCCGGACGTGGCCCTGCGCGTCGGTGCCCTTGAACGGCTCACCGGTGACGTTGACCCCGGAGTCCGGTGCCGGGCGCGCGGTCGGCACCCACCACCCCGACTCGGCCGAGGCGGCGGGCGCGGGGGCGAGCGCCATGGCCACCAGGGCGAGCAGCAGCGCCAGGACCGCGGTGGGCCGGCGTCTGCTGTGCCCGTGCCTGCTGTGCGTGTGTCGAACCATGGTGATCACTCACGCCTTCGGTCGGCGGACGGCGCGGCAGCGCAGCCGGACCGCCGGCGGGGCGTGCGAGCGCGCCCCACCGCCCGGGCGACTGTCATGTCCCGCACGCAAGATGCGACGAGAATCCCGACTGTTGGACATTCAGTCAATAGTCCGGGACGGATGACCTGATGGACCGTCGGTTCACCCGGACCCGGTTCCACCGCCCGGCGGATGCACCTCTGCGCCGACGCGCGGACGGCCGCTCACGGTGTGTCGCCGGACCAGTCCCAGCGCCGGGGATCCCCGGCCCGGGGCCCGTAGTGGGCCCGGCCGCCCGGCCCGTGGAAGCCGATCTCGGTCGGCAGCCCGGCACCCTCGGCCAGCTGCTCGTCACTCCAGTCGGTGACGTCGAGCAGCAGGCCGTCCAGTGGGCCGGCGACCAGCTCGCGGTACCGGTGGCCGGGCCGCGGCCCGGGATCGGGGTCGTCGTGGTCGGCGCCGTACACCCGGCCCCGCAGCAGCGCTTCGTCGTCCATGACCGCCAGCCTCCCAGCCGGGTCCGACAACCGCCGGGCACGGCCGGGGCGGCCTGCGGCGCAGCACCGCACGGACATCGGCCGGCCGCACCGCATCTGCGGGTCCACCGCCCCTCGGGCCGCCCGGCAAGCGCGATCAGCCGAACCAGACGATCTCGATCACGTGCAGCCGGCTGCGGGCGCGGTTGGTCCAGTACACGACGGTGAGCGGGCCGATCGCGGCCGTGCGCACGTCCTCGCCCTCCGGGTCGGTGCTGTCCCACTGCGGCCAGCCCCAGGGGGTGCGGGAGGCGATGTCGAGGACGTCGCGCACCATCTCCTGGACCGGGGCCGGCAGGTCGACCAGCACCTTGGCCGCCTGCGGGGACAGCCGGGCGGGCCAGGCCGGCCAGGCCCGCCCGCTCATCCGCGCACCCCGCGGCCGGGCGGACGGACGGCCGCCGGGCACGGCGGGGCAACGGGCGGCCGGTCGGGCAGGTGGTCGGGCTGTGCGCCCATCGGGTCCTCCACGCAGGGTGTCGTCGTCACCGTACGCCATCGGATCGCCGACGGTGGCGGGCATCCGCAGATCCCCGCCCTCCTGTACCGGAACGGATCAGGCCGACGCTCCGTCAGCACGGCCGCGGCCCGCCGGCGGGTACCCGGCGGGGCCGCGGGCGGCGGCGGAGGGCCGGTGCGTCAGGAGACGTCGACCGCCGCGTCGTCCAGGACGAAGGAGGTCTGCTTGGTGTAGTCCTCGGTCCCGGTGAACTTCAGCGTGACCGTCTGCCCCGCGTACCCGGACAGGCCGAAGGTGTGCTGCTGGTAGCCGGCGGCCGCGTCGGTGTTGGAGTAGGTGGCCAGGGTGGCGAGCACGGTGCCGGAGGGGTTCAGCACCTGGACCTTCAGGGTGTCGAAGACCGTCGTACCGGAGGCCGCGGTGTCGATGTGCAGCCAGAAGCCGAAGGTGTAACCGGCGCAGCCCGCCGGGAGGGTGACGGTCTGGGCGAGGGTGTCGGTGGTGGCCGTTCCGTAGCCGTCCAGCCAGGCGTCGTAGCCGCCGGAGTGCGGGGGCTCGCCGGAGCTGCTGTTGATGGCGCTGGAGCCGCCGGAGTTGGTCTCGGTCCAGGACGCGGTGGAGCCGGCTTCGAAGCCCGGGTTGGCGAGCAGCTGGGCGGCGGTGCAGCTGCCGCCAGCGTTGATCGTCCAGGTGAAGGCGGCGCTGGCGGACGGGCCGGTGGAGTCGGCCGCGCCGGCGGTGACCTGGTAGCTGCCAGCGGTGGTGGGGGTGCCGCCGATGAGTCCGGTGGCGGGGTTGACGGACAGGCCGGGCGGCAGGCCGGTGGCGCTGTAGGTCAGCGTGCCGCCGGCGGTGTCGGTGGCGGACAGCTGGAGGCCGGTGGCGGTGCCGACGGTGCCGGTGCGGGCGCCGGGGTCGGCGAGCGTGACGCTGCCGGTGCCGGTGCCGGATCCGGTGCCGGCCAGCCAGGCGGTGGCGTTGAGGGCGAGGGCCGCGTCGGTGCCGGCGGGGTCGTCCCAGCCGTTGTAGAGGGTGTTGCCGCTCTGGCCGGTGCCGTCGTCGGCGGGTGAGCTGTCGCCCCAGATGGCCACCCGGCCGGCGCCGAAGGTGCTGGTGACGAAGAAGGCGCCGGTGGTGCCGCTGTAGCCGGTACGGTACAGCAGGCCCTTGACGGCGGGGTTGTCGGCGGGCCTGAGGGTGAAGGTGGTGCCGTTGCGCAGGATGGAGCCGGTGACGGTGCCGAACGGGCCGTGCAGGACGGGGTCGGCGGCGTCGGTGACGGCGCGCGGGTTGTCGGTGGTGATGTTCAGCAGGTCGACGGAGAAGCCGAACGGGTCGGTGTCGTCGACGCCGTTGCTGGTCAGCAGGTCGTTGATGACGGCCGGGGAGTCCCAGCCGTCGTTGTTGCGGTCGCTGACGTTGTGGTCGGAGATCAGGAACAGCCCGCCGCCGTGCTGCACGAACGTCATCACGGCGGTCTTCTCGGCCGTGCTGAGGCGGACGTTCGGCTCGGGCAGCACGAAGGTGTCGAAGTTGGCGAGGTCGAGGGTGCCGCCGGTGCCGTAGGTGATGGTCTGTCCGGCGGGCAGGGTCTTGAGGCTGTACTGGCCGGTCTTCTGCAGGGCGACGCCCCAGGCGGAGAGGGCGCCGGTCCAGCTCTTCTCGGTGGTGGGGTTCGGGTTCTGGGTGAGCGGGTCGGGCTGGGCGGTGCTGATGATCCAGTCGGCGTTGCCGGCCGTCTCGGCCTTGGTGTTGTCGAACAGCACCCGGTGGGCGGCGGCTGCCGCGGCGGCTGCCGGCGCCGGGGCGGCGGCGGCCTGCTGCGGGGCCGCGCCGAGACCGGTGAGCGCGGCGAAGGTGGCCGCGAGGGCGGTGGCGAGTAGGGCGGCCGGGCCGCGGAGGGTGGAGTGGGGGATTCTGTGCATGCGTCAAACTCCTCGTGCCGTGGGGACAGAGGGCAGAGCTACGCGCGTAGGCGCACTGCCGAAGAGCAGGATGGGGGGCGCCGGCGTCGTATCCCCCCAGCATCGGGCAACGATCGCTTGAACGGAACACGTCGAACGGACACCCGTGTCACGGCGGGCCGCTCACCACCCGGTCGGCGACGCTGCGTCAAGGCATTCGCCCCGTACGGCGGTTGCGCCATGCGGCCGCACCGGGAGCACCCAGGGGCGAAGGGCAGCGCGGCGTCCGCGGTGCGCGCCGGGTCCGGAGCGGGCGGTGCGCACCGCGGACGGCGGATACGCTCGGAAGGTGTCCGCACCGGCGGGCCGCGGCCGTCCCGGCGGCCGCGCCGGGCGGACGGTGGCCCGCGCACGGACGGGAGGACGCGATGTCCGAGGAGACGAGGCCCACGGAGACCCCGGTGGTCCCGGCCCACGGGTACGGCGAGTCGCTGTTCCAGCCGTGGCGGCCCGGCGAGGGCGAGCGGATCGACCTGGGCTCACAGGCGTACGACGGGTTCACCCGGGCCCGGCTGCGGGCGCTCGGTGCGGGGCCGGGCAGCCGGGTCCTGGACGTCGGCGCCGGAACCGGCACGATCGCCCGCTGGCTGGCCACGGAGGTCGGCGCCGAGGTGCTCGCGGTCGACCGGGACGTCCGCTTCCTGGAGCCGTACGCGGGCGGCCGGCTGCGCACGCTGGCCGCCGATGTGACCGCGCCCGGCTTCGACCCCGGCCGCTTCGACCTGGTGCACGCCCGGTTCCTGCTGATGCACCTGCCCGGCCACCGCGAGGTCGCGGCGCGCCTGGCCGGCCTGCTGGTCCCCGGCGGCCACCTGGTGCTGGGTGATGCAGTGGATCTCACCACCGCCGGGGCGCCGGACACCCCGTACCGGCTGGCGATGCGGGCGATGTGGCGGGCCCTGCGCACCGGCATCGGCACCGACGTCGGCTGGACACCCGGGTACCCGCGGCTGCTGCGCGAGCTGGGGCTGACCGCGGTCGGCGCCGAGGTGCTGGTGCCGGAGCTGACCGCGGGCAGCCCGATCGCCGGGTTCTGGCTGGAGACCTGGGCGCGGATCCGGGAGGCGATGCTCGCCACCGGCCTGGTCGACGCCGCCGTCCTCGGCGAGGCCGAGCGGGCTCTCGCCGAGGGGACGGCCGCGGACCTCTCCCCCGGCCTGATCACCGCGTGGGGCCGCCGCCCGTAGCCCCGACCGCCGGACGCCCGGGCTCCGCCCGGAGGTCCCGCGCAAGCGCCTCGGCCCCCCGCCGGCCTGACGGCACCCGGCCAGCGGCCCGCGGCCCTTGGCTGGTGGCGGGCGGCTGGCGGCGGGCCGCAGGCGGCAGGCGGCAGGCGGCAGGCGGCACGGGTGGGCCGGACGGGTGACAGGTGCGTCAAGGGCCCGTCAGGAGGCGGCACCGGCAGGTCAAGGGCGCGTCAGCGCCGGCGGCGGGTACCACGGTTCGGCCTAGCGTCGAACCGTTCACGCCGGGTCGACGAGGAGCCGGCAGAACCCGCCACCACCTTGGAGCACCAGCATGGTCCGCACCGACACCCCTGCTCCGGAGCCTGCCGATCGTCCCGTCTGGCACGTCCCGGTCCGGGACGGCCGGGCGGCCGTCACCGTCCTGCGCCTGTTCCGGCAGCGCGACGGCAGCCGCTGCGCCGTCGGCTTCAGCTCCGCCGCGGCCCTCTCCGCGCTGCTCGGCCCCGCCCAGCGGTCCGTCACCCTCACCGAGCCCGCCCTGCGGGCCCTCATCGCCCCGCTCGGGGTGCGCGCCCTGGTCCTGGACCCGCAACTGGTGGCACCGCCGGTCGCCCCCGTCCCCGGCGGACCGCTGACCGCTCCCCCGGCCCAGCTCCAGCACCAGTGGTGACCCCGGCTCCCGCCCCGGGTCCGCCCGCCCCGGACGGCGCCCCGGCCGTACCCCGGCCCCTGCGGCTGGTGACGGCCGGGCCCGCGGAGCCGTCGGCGGCCGCGCCGCAGCGGCCGCTGCGGGCCCTGGCCCGGATCAGGTCCGGGCCCGTCCCACTGGACTTCGACCTGCTCGCCGCCCGGATCCCGGCGGTGCTCGACGGTCTGGCCCTGGCCGGCGACGCCGACCTGGAACTCCGGCTGGCCTGCACCGGCCCGCAGGAACTGCGCGAGGTCACGGCCGAGCTGCTGCGCTGCGGGGCCGCGCAGGTCCGGGTGGAGTTCGTGCTGCGCGCCCTCGCCCGCCGCCCGGACGGGCCACCGCCACCGCCACCGCCACCGCCACCGCCACCGCCACCGCCGGCCCCGCGCCCGGCCGCCCTCGTTCCCGAAACCGTGAGGAGTGCCACGCCATGACCACCGTCGTCGCCCGTCCCGCCGTGCTGCCGCAGAGCGGGCACCCGCTCGGCAGCCCCTGGCCCGCCTCCGCCCGGGCCGGGGCCCACGGCGACCTGCTGGTCGGCGGGGTCGGCCTCGCCGAGGCCGCCGACCGGTTCGGCACGCCGCTGTACGTGCTGGACGAGCAGGAGGTCCGGGCCAGGGCCCGCGCCTACCGCACCGCACTGCCGGAGGCCGAGGTGCTTTACGCGGCCAAGGCCTTCCTGTGCAGCGCGATGGCCGACTGGGTCGGCGAGGAGGGCCTGGGGCTGGACGTCTGCTCGGCCGGTGAGCTGCGGCTCGCCGTCGCCGCGGGCTTCCCCGCCCACCGGATCCTGCTGCACGGCAACGCCAAGAGCCCGGAGGAACTGCGGCTGGCGCTGCGCCTGCGGGTCGGCCGGATCGTCATCGACAGCCTCGCCGAGATCCCGCGGCTGGCGGCGCTGACCGTCGCCCGGAGCCCGCAGGCCGTCCTGGTCAGGGTGGTGCCGGAGGTCGCCGCCGGACACCACCCCGCGGTACGGACCGGGGTCGGCGGCCAGAAGTTCGGCTTCCCCGTCCGGGGCGGCGACGCCGCCGAGGCGGTCCGCCGGGTCCTGGAGCAGCCCGGACTGCGCCCGGCCGGCCTGCACTGCCACCTCGGCTCCCAGATCACCGAGGTGGAGCCGTACCTGACGGCCGTCGACCGGCTGGTCGACCTGCTCGCCGAGGTCCGCGACCGGCACGGCGTCGAGCTCCCGGAACTGGACCTGGGCGGCGGGCACGGGGTCCGCTACCGCCCGGGCGAGCCCGCACTGGACCTGGCCGACTTCGCCCGCCGGGTCCCGGACCGCCTCGCCGAGGCGTGCGGGCGGCACGGCCTCGCGGTGCCCAGGCTGCTGGTCGAACCGGGCCGGGCGGTCGCCGCCCCCGCCGGCGTCGCCGTCTACCGGGTGCTGACCGTGAAGCACGGCTCGGACGGACGGGTGTTCGCCGCGGTGGACGGCGGGATGAGCGACAACCCGCGGCCGGCACTGTACGGCTCGAAGTACGCGGTCCGGCTGGTCGGACGGGCCACGGACGCGGCGCCGCACCCGGTGGACGTGGTCGGGCGGCACTGCGAGGCCGGCGACGTCCTGGTCCCCGGCGCACTGCTCCCCGCCGACCTGCGGCCGGGCGACCTGCTCGCCGTCCCCGCCGCCGGGGCGTACCAGCTCTCCATGGCGTCCGGGTACAACCTGGTCGGCCGCCCCGCCGTGGCCGCCGTCGACCGGGGCCGGGCCCGGCTGCTGATCCGCCGCGAGACGGTCGAGGACTTCCGGACCCGCGAGGTCGGCCGCTGAGCGGCGCGCGGTGCCCGCAGGGTTCACCGGGTTGGCGGTTTCGCGGCCCGGGCCGTTCGGACGTGGGCTGACCTCGAGGTCGCGAGGAGGGCCCGGTGGCGGAACCCGTCAGGGTCCGGTGGTCGAGACCGGTGAGCTTCCCGTGGGAGGCGGCACCGGGGACGGTGGAGCAGGCTCGGTTGCGGAGTCGGGGCTATAGTGCAGGCCTTTGAGGGACAGTCGGTTAGGCCGTGCCCTGACCGCATCGCCGAGGAGGCCGTCCGATGGGACCCGTCACGCTGATCACCGGGGGCTCGACCGGCATTGGTGCCGCGACCGCCCGAGCCCTGCTCAAAGAGGGCCACCGGGTGGCTGTCACCGGACGGGACGCGGACAAGCTGGCCGCCTTCGCCGCCACGGCCGGAGCGGGCGAGCGGCTGCTGACGATCACCGGGGACACCAGCGACGAGCACGACGTCGCGGCCGCCGTGCGCCGCGTGGTGGACACCTGGGGCCGGCTGGACAACGTCATTGCCAACGCCGGGTTCTCGCTGCCCGGGAATCTGGAGAGCCACGCCCCCGAGGACATGCGGGCCATGGTCCTCACCAACGTCCTCGGCCCGGCGCTGCTGGTGCGGGAGACCCTGCCGCAGCTCAGGGAGTCCAAGGGCCGGATCGTGCTGATGGGTTCGGTCGCGGGAGTGCGCCACACGCCCGGCAACCTGTACTCGGTCACCAAGTGGGCCGTGCACGCGCTGGCCGAGAACACCCGGCTGCTGGTCGGCCAGGACGGGGTCGGCGTGACCGTCGTCGCTCCCGGAGTGGTGGACACCCCGTTCTGGGACGAGCGCGGCGGCAGCCCCGAGACGGCGCTGACCGCCGAGCAGATCGCGAACACGATCGTCTTCGCCCTCAACCAGCCTGCGGGCGTGGACATCAACCACATCACCATGCGGCCGACCGGGCAGCTCGGCTGAGCAGACTGTCAGAATGCTCGAACCGTTGCGTCGGCGCGGGACCGGCCCCGCAACGTCCTCGAACCCACGATCACCAAGCTCGATTGAACAACGGCTACTTCGGCACACCGATGTGGTCTGGGCGTGATCCGCTGTGACGGACACCCCTGATCAGGGGGCTTCGGCCCCGGAGGTATGACGTCCGTCCGGGTTCGAGCACCCGCCATCGCCGACCCGGCGGACCGATGCGGTCACCGCACTAGAAGACTGGCCGATCATGCTGAATAACCAGGTGCCCAAAGCTGACGGACCGTCCTACCGTGGCTGGATGATTGACGCACCCCCAGCTCAGGCTGCCTTCGACATCGAGATCCGCCCTATCGGTGAGCACGAGATCACCACCTGGGACCGCGCACTGATGCGCGGTTTCCTCAGCCCGCACGAGGGCGACGGCACGGAGGTGCGCCACCGGCAGTTCGTTCCGGGCCGCTGGCTGGCGGCGGTGGACCATACGGCGGGCGGGGCCTTCGTCGGTACCTACCGCAGCTACGACCTGGAGCTGGCCCTCCCGGGCGGAGCCGCCGTACCGGTGCACGGGATCACCGGGGTGAGCGTGGCAGCCACCCACCGACGGCGCGGGCTGCTCAGCCGGATGCTGAACGGCGACCTGGCCGCTGCCCGCGAGCGCGGCAGCGTGGCCGCCGTGCTCATCGCGGCCGAGTACCCGATCTACGGACGCTTCGGGTTCGGCCCCGCGACGCGGATGGCCGGGCTGACGGTCGACGTGCCGAGGTCGGGGGGCCTGCGGTCAGGGCTGCGCACCCCGGCCGGCGGACGGATCGACTTCGCCACTCCGGAGGAGGTTCGCAAGCTCGGCCCCGAGTTGTACGACCGCTGGCGGCTCACGCAGCCCGGCGCACTGAGCCGACCGGCCGCCAACTGGGCGATGGACACGGGCGAGGTGGTGCTGCCCGCGCGTGGCTGGAAGGAGCCCTTCTTCGCCGTCCACCGCGATGCGGCCGGGGTGGTCACCGGTCTGGCCGTCTACCGCGTGGACGACAAGTGGATCGGCATGGCGCCGGACTCGACCCTCAAGGTGATGGACTTCCTCGCCCTCGACCGGCCGACTGCCAACGCCCTGTGGCGGCTGCTCTTCGCGGTCGACTGGGTGCAGCGCATCGAGGTTGAGGACATCGGCCCGGACGATCCGCTGCCGCTGCTGCTGGCCAACCCGCGCGCGGCCACTCCGCACGTCTCCCAGACGGACTTCACCTGGCTGCGGCTGCTCAACCTGCCCGCCGCCTTCGCCGTCCGCCGCTACGCCGGGCCCGGCCGGATGGTGCTGGCCGTGACCGACCCGCACGGCTGGACCAGCGGCAACTGGCTGCTGGAGACGGCCTCGGACGGCACCGGCCGCTGCACCCCCACCGAATTGCCCACCGACCTCACCCTCGGCGTGAGCGAGCTCAGCACCCTCTACCTGGGCACCGAGGCCGCCAGCCGCCTGCTGGCCGCCGGGCTGCTCGCCGAAGACACCCCGGGCGCGGCGGCCCGCCTCGACCACCTGCTGCACACCCCGATGCGGGCCTGGAACACGCTCACCATCTAGCAGCGGTCCGGCCGATCACTGGTTGGTGCGCCCGGTCGGCGGTAGGTGTCTGCGCGGTCCCATAACCTGCGTCCATGACCACCGAGTACCTCTCGACGATTGACGCGTTGGCCGTGCAACCGTTCCCGGAGGCGGCCTGTGGCGACGCCTTCGGGGGAGGTGGACCAGAGCATCATGTGCGTGAACTGCAGGTCAGTCGGGACTTCTGGGATGACGACGACGGGCAGGCCTGGGTTGAGGCGGAAGCCGAACTGCGGGCCTGCATCGACGACCTGTCCGCGCACCTGACGGCTCGGTGGGGCAATGCGTCCGTTGTGGAGCTCGGGCCGTACCTCAGTGCCGGCTGCGAGGGCGAGCAGGTGCCCGAACCCCTCGGCTACCTCAGCCAGCAGGCCGTGAGCATGCAGGTATGGCCGCTCCCCGACAGCGCTCGTTGGCTTGCGCTGGCGATCGGCCAGGCCGACAAGGAGCTGCCACTCATCCTGTTTGCTGCGGTCGGCCAGGCTTCCGCACTCGGCTTGAACGCGAGTGGCCGGTCATGAGCGGAGCCACACGATGACAGCTGCAGCCGAGACGGTGCCGAGGAACACATAGCCGCCCTTGTCATACCAGGTGGCCACCGCACGGAAGTTCTTGAGCCTGTTCACAGCTCGTTCGACGGTGTTGCGTTTCTTGTACCGGTCCTCGTCGAAGCCGGGTGGCCGTCCGCCTCGCGATCCCTTGCGCAGGCGGGCGGCCCGGCTGTCGGCCTTCTCCGGGATCGTGTGCCGGATGCCGCGCCGCCGCAGGTACTCGCGGCAGGGACCGTTGCGGTAGGCCTTGTCGGCCGCGACGCTCTCCGGTCTCTTGCGGGGCCTGCCTGCGCCGGGCCGGGGGACCCGGATCTTCTCCAGCACCGGAACGAACCGGGTGCCGTCCGCGCTCAGGTGGATTTTGCTGGTGAAGCCACCGCGAGAGCGGCCCAGGCCTTCGCCTCCTGCACCGCCTCCACCAGCCGGCCTACGAGGCTCTGCCACGGAGTCTCGTCCTGGTGTTCCAGCGACTCGTCCCCTTCTGAGCCGGTGAGCGCCGGCGGCGGCTCGGTGCGGGCGCCGGCCGCGTGCCGGTGGGCACGCACGATGGTGGAGTCCACCGAGATGTCCCAGTCGATCTCACCGGCTGCGCCGGCCGTGGCCTGGACCCGCTGCAGCAGCCGCTCCCAGGTGCCGTCCGCCGACCACAGCCGGTGCCGCTCGTAGACCGTCTTCCAGGGGCCGAACCGCTCCGGCAGGTCCCGCCAGTGCACCCCGGTCCTCACCCGGTGCAGAATCCCGTCGATCACCTGCCGGTGGTCACGCCACCGCCCGCACCGACCCGTTGCTCACCGGTATGAACGGCCGCAGCCGTTCCCGCTCCGCGTCCGACAGATCGCCGCGTTCTCCCCGCCCCATAACGGGAAGAACGAGCAGACCCGACGACAGTCACATGATCGGCCGGACAGCTCCTAGCCGCGGCGGCCGGGCAGCGCCTCGGGCGCCACGGGGGCCAGGGGCACGACGGTGGCTCCTGGTGCCATGGCGGAGCGGGCCAGGCAGTGGTGGCAGTGCAGCACTCGCACCTGCTCCCCCGACCGCAGCCTCAGCACCGCCCTGACCGCCAGCGCCACCGCGGCAACCGCACCGCCGAGCAGCGGCCCGGCGAACCCGGCCCGCCCCTGCGCGAGCATCGCCCAGCCGTACGCGCCGAGGGCGACCGCCGCCACGACCCGGGCTTCGCCGAGCGTCCGGACGACCGGCCACCGGTTCTCGCCGAAGACGGACAGTCTGACGCTCTCCTCGCAGCGCGGGCACTGGACGCCCCGCGGCAGCATCGCGTCCGGCGCCGCATCCGGCACAACGTGGTCGATGGTCCCCGCCCTCTGCGTCATGTCCCGCAACCTACCTGACCGGCGGTCAGCAACGGCAGGGCCCGGGCGGCGGAGCGGCACCGCCCGGCACCGCCCGGTACCGCCCGGTACCGCCGAAAAGCGTGGTGGCTGCGGCCGCCCGGGCCGTATCGTGCCCCGCTGTTGGATCGGGAACGCGGAGGTCGGGTGCAGGTTGGGGAGTACGGCGCCTGGGGGCGGGAGTTCCCGGTCAGGTATCTGCTGGTCGGGGAGGACGAGGGCGGCGGCGAACTGGTGCTGGCGAGGTCCGCCGGGGTCGAGGGGCTGTTCCGCGACCCGGTGCCGCCGCCCCGGGAGGTGCTGACGCTGCGCGGGTGCAGCCCGCGGGGCCGGCTCGCGGAGGCCGTCGGTGGGTCCGGTGCTGCGGCCGAGCTCGGCGACCTGTGCGTCGAGGTGGGCAACGGCGAGCGCCCTGTGCAGTGGTGGACCCTGGTGGACACCGTGGTCATCGCCCACCGGCCCGACCCGGCCGACCCGGCCCTGCTGGACATCACCATCGGCGCCGGCGTGGTGCCGGACCCCGCGTTCGCCTTCGGCCCACCCCGCTCACCCACGTTCGAGGTGTTCCCAAACCTGGGCGACGCCCCCGGTCTCGGCCGGTGTGCCGACGTGCACGGCCTGCTCGTCACCCGCCCGACAGCCGTCACTCCCCTGCACCTGATCGGTTGTGAGTCCGCCGAGCCGCTGCTGGGGACGGTCCGTCGGCGGGGCCGGTGGCCTCGGCGCACCGAGCTGTTGGCGCTCGACCGCGACGGCGAGGTGATGACCCGCCGGCCCGTGGTCCTGGCCGTCAAGGGGTCGCGTCCGTCCGTCCTCGGGGGCGGTCTGCTGGACGTCGCCCTCGCCGACACCTCGGACCGGCCATCGCGCGCCGCCCGTGCCGTCTGGGAGGCGTGGTACGCGGGCCGCCCGCGGGAGCGCAACCTGTGGGCGCGCCTCGACCGCGAGGGCCGGGAGCAGTGGCTCGACCTCACCTTCCGTGGCGGCGACCTTCCGGCCCGGGACGTGTCCGGCGGCGTCCACCACCTCGACGGCCGGTACGTCACCGACGATGCCGCACTGCACTGCGCGCTGGGCGAGGCGCTGCTGGGACCGGGCGGGTACTTCGGCCGGGAGTGGAACGCCTTCGCGGACTGCCTGGGCGGCGGGTTCGGCGTGGCGCCGCCGTTCACCCTGGTCTGGCACGACGCCGAGGCCGCCCGGCGCGCCCTCGCCGAGGAACACCTCCTGCCGGATGACGGGCCGTCCTACTTCGAGGCCGTCGTCGCACGCCTGGAGCGCTCCGGTGTCACCGTCGTCCTCGCGTAGCCGCCGCGGCCCGGGGCCATCGCCTCGGGGGCCATGACCCCGGCGAGGTTCTGCTTCGGCAGACTGCTCGTATGGACGACTCCGCCGGAACTCAGGCACCGATCCGCCGGCTGACCGACCCCGCGGAGGCGAGCGCGGCGTTGGAGCTCGCCGTACCGGGACTCACCGCGCTGCGGCCGCCGACGCCACGCGCCATCGACTGGCCTTTGCTGGAGGCCGAGTTGGGCGTCGCGCTGCCGGCCGACTACCGACTCCTCTGTGCGCTCCACCCATCCTTCGTGGTCGGCGGCTTCCTGGGTGTCGGCATGCCGGAGCCCGGTGGGGAGAGCGACTGGGTGCGGGCGACGCGGGAGGAGCTGGAGACCGTCGCGGAGTGGTGCGCGGAGGCCGACTCGGCCGTCCCGCTCCATCCGTTCCCGGCCCCGGGTGGTCTGCTTCCCTGGGCCGCGTCACCGCAGGGGGACTTCTTCTTGTGGCGTACCGGTCCGGCGTCCCCGTAGGAGTGGACGGTCACCGTCGCTTCGCGGCGTTCCGTCTGGTGGGAGTACACGGGTGGGGCGGTCCAGTTCCTCGCCGACCTTGCCGGGGGCGTGCTGGAGCCGTGGGCGTTGCCCCGGATCCGCGCCGAGGTGGTGGCCTGGTGAGCCCTCGGGGGCCGACCGAGGGCTGCGCCCATCCGGTCAGCGGTGCGCCTCACGATCGGGTCGGGACCCGGCGGCGGGCTCGGCGGGCGGGCCGGGTGCGGGTCGGCCAGGTGTGGTGGTGGCGGTCGATGACGTAGGCGTGGCCGTGCTGCCAGCCGCCGGTGGCGGTGCGGGCGCCGGCCAGGTGCGGGTGGTCGGCCGGGAGGTCGGCGTGGACGTGGTCGAGGCGGACGGGGTCGCGGGCGGGCCAGAGCAGAAGGGCGGCCACCGCGCCGGTCAGGGCGGTGACGCCGAGCACGGCCGCGGTGACCGGCAGGCCCGCCGCCGCGGCGAGCCATCCGGCCAGTGGGTACGTCAGCAGCCAGCAGCCGTGCGAGAGCGAGAACTGGGCGGCGAAGGCGGCGGGCAGGTCGGCATCGGCCGCCGAGCGGCGGATCACCCGCCCGCCGGGGGTCAGGACCGCCGAACCGGCCGCGCCGATCGCCGCCCAGGCCGCGAGGACCGCCCACCACGACCAGCTGCTCGGTGCGGCGGCGCCCAGCAGCGCGACGACGCCCAGCACCGGCGCGAGGGCGAACGCGGCGGGCAGCATCACGGCGCGGTCGCCGGTCCTGCGCAGCAGCGCGGGCAGGGCGAGGGCCGCCACGATGGACCCGGCGCCGTACGCACCGAGTGCCAGCGACACGGCGCCCACGCTCCGGTGGAAGTGGTCGCGGACCAGGACGACGGTGTCGACGAAGACGATCGCCCCCGCGGCGGCGACCGCCAGGTCCAGGGCGAGCAGGGCCCGCAGCCGAGGGGTGGCCCGGAACAGGCGGGCGCCGAACGCGATGCCGGCGTACACCCCGCCCGCGCGCTCCACCGGTTTCGGCGCGGGCAGGACGGCGGAGACCACGAGGGCGGCGGAGGCCAGGAAGCCGACAACGGTACCGGCGAACAGCCAGCCGTACGGGAGCACGGTCAGCAGCAGTCCCGCGAGGGCCGGGCTGAACAGGCTCTCCAGGTCGTACGCGAGACGGGACATCGACAGCGCCCGGGTGTAGTCGCGCTCGGCCGGCAGTACCTCGGGAACGGTCGCCTGGAAGGTGGGGGTGAACCCCGCGGAGGCCGCCTGGAGCAGGAAGATCAGGACGTACACCTGCCACACCTGGGTCACGAACGGCAGCGCGACGGCGACGGCGGCCCGGGTGAGGTCCAGGGTCACCATCAGCGCGCGGCGCGGCACCCGGTCCGCGAGCGCGCCCGCCAGCGGTGCGACGGCGACGTACGCGACCATCTTGATCGCCAGCGCCGTGCCTAGCACCGCGGACGCGTCGGCGCCGGCCAGGTCGTAGGCGAGCAGGCTCAGCGCCACCGTCGCCAGCCCGGTGCCGACCAGGGCGACGACCTGTGCGGTGAACAGGTGGCGGTAGGTGCGGTTGCGCAGCACGGACAGCATCGGCCCCGTCCCCAGGTGGGAGCGATCGGACCGGGCCATCGTAACCAATATGTGCATACCCATGCACCTGTTGGGCGTCCACATGCGGGGCCCTGTGGGTCAGGGAGCTGGTCAGGAGCGGGTCAGTCGTGCGGCGGCAGGGCGCCGATCTGGTGGTCGGCGACGTTCAGCGCCTCGTCCACGAGGCGGCGCAGGTGTCCGTGGCGCAGCGAGTACACGACGCGGCGGCCGTCCTTGCGGGTCACCACCAGGCCGGCGAGCCGGAGTTTGGCGAGGTGCTGGCTGACCGAGGGCCGGGCCGCGCCGCACGCCTCGGTGAGGGTGGTGACGTCCGCCTCGCCCTCGCCGAGCCGCTGCAGCAGGGCCAGCCGGGTGCGGTCGGCGAGCAGCGCGAGGACGGCGGCCGCGACCTCCAGCCGCTCCCCGCTCGCGTTCTCCTGCACAGGGTGTGCACCTGCCACGCTCGTGCCCGAGGTCATGCGTCCCATCGTAGGGGCGGCCGGACCCGGCCCGTGCCCGGGTGCGCACCCACGCACATCCACGGTCGTACGCTGGCTGCATGCAGAAGCTTCCGACACCGGCTGGGCCGTCGAGCGGCGTGGCGTCGGCCGACGGGGCCGCGGCGCAGGATTCCGGGCTGGCGGAGGTCCGGCGGTTGCTCGCCGGGCGGGGCGTGGTGGTCCTCAGCGGTGCGGGGCTCTCCACCGAGTCCGGCATCCCGGACTACCGGGGTGTCACCGGCAGCCTGCGGCGCCGGACACCGATGACGTACCAGGAGTTCGTGGCGAGCGAGGCAGGCCGGCGCAGGTACTGGGCGCGCAGCCACGTCGGCTGGCGGACCATCGCCCGGGCCGAGCCCAACGCCGGCCACCGGGCGGTCGAGGAGCTGCGCCGGGCCGGCCAGGTGTCGGCGGTGATCACCCAGAACGTGGACGGGCTGCACCACCGCGCCGGGACCTCGGACGCGGTCGAACTGCACGGCGGCCTGGACCGGGTGGTCTGTCTCGGGTGCCACCGCACCAGTACGCGCGAGGAGCTCGACCGGCGCCTGCACGCGCTCAACGACGCCGTCCTGGAGGCGGACCCGCCGGTGGTCAACGCGGACGGGGACGCCGAGCTGCCGGACGCCCTGGTGGACGCGTTCCGGGTCGCGCCGTGCGAGGCGTGCGGTGGGGTGCTCAAGCCCGATGTCGTGTTCTTCGGGGAGAGCGTTCCGAGGCCGCGGGTCCAGCAGTGCTTCGACCTGGTCGACGCGGCGCGGGCGCTGCTGGTCCTCGGGTCCTCCCTGACCGTGATGTCGGGGCTGCGGTTCGTCCGCCACGCGGCGCGGTCCGGGAAGCCCGTCGCGATCGTGAACCAGGGCGCCACCCGCGGTGACGACCTCGCCGCCACGCGGGTCTCCCTCCCGCTCGGCGCCGCCCTCACCGCGCTGGCGGGCCGGCCGGGCCACGCCGGCGCCGTAACGCCCGCCCGTTAGCCGCTGCCCGCCCGTCAGCCGGTGCCCGCCCGTTGGCCGGTACTACCCGCGCCCGCGCCGGGGCGGACGCGGGTGCTCCGCGCGCTCGATCAGCCGCCCTGGGCGAACGCCTTGGCCGCGGCCAGTTCGGCGCCGGCCATCTCGTGCACGGCCTCCAGGTACTGGTACGCGTCGGCTCCGATCGGCACTCGGAGCGGGGTGCCGGGGGTGGCGACCAGCCGCAGGACCAGGGCCGCGAAGTCCTCGGGGCGGCCCAGCTCGGGGTTGTGCGCCATGCCGCGGACGCCGTCCCGGGTCTCGTCGACGGCGGCGCCACGGTAGGCCGGGATCCGGACGGCGGGTTCGGCGGCCGCGCTGCCGTAGCGGGTGGCGAAGCCGCCCGGCTCGACGGCGGTGACCCTGATGCCGAACGGCGCGACCTCCGCGGCCAGCGCCTGAGTCATGCCCTCCAGGGCGTGCTTGCCCGCGACGTACGCGCCCATGCCGGGGAAGGACAGCCGCCCGGCGATCGAGGAGACGTTGACGATGTGTCCGGCGCCCCGCGCCCGCATCCCGGGCAGCACCAGTCGGGTGAGCCGCCACGGCGCGACCGCCAGGACCTCCAGCTGCTCGCGCAGCTCCTCGTCCGAGACCTCCTCCACGGCGCCGAGCAGGCCGGTGGCGGCGTTGTTGACCAGGACGTCGATCCCGCCGAGCCGCTCCTCGGCGATCCGGACGGCCTCGGCACAGCTGTCGGGGTCGCGGATGTCGAGGGCCGCGACCCGGACCCGGTCGGGGTGGGCGGCGGCCAGTTCGTCGAGGGCGGCGGGCTTGCGTGCGGTGGCCAGGACGGTGTCCCCCGCCGCGGCCACGGCCTCGGCCAGCGCGGCGCCGAGCCCCGACGAACAGCCTGTCACCAACCAGCGGCGTGCCATGGTCTCCCCCTGTGCGTCGTCCGTGGATGATCCGGTCGGATCCGGCCTCCCACGGTAGAGATGCGGCGGCGCCGGTGCCCGGGATCCGGTCCGTCCCGCGGGGGCGCGCGGTCTCGTCCCGGCGCGCACGGCACGGCGGCCGTGCGCCTGCTGCGCCCCGTACGCCTCCGCCGCCCACCACGCGCTCTGCCGGCCACCACACGCCCGCCGGCCGGTCCGTCGGCGGACGGTCCGTCAGCGGGTGGGTGGGCGGACCACGCCCAGCAGCAGCGCGACCAACTCGTCGACGACCTGGTCGAGGTCGGCCTCGAACTGCCCCGCCGTCCAGTCGTGCAGCAGGCCGTTGACCGCGCCGATGAACGCGGTGGCCGCGATCCGGAAGTTTCGGGGTGCGGCCTCGCCGCGGTGCACGGCGGCCTCCGCCTCCGCCACGATCAGGTCGACCCAGCGGGCCCGGCGCACCAGCCGCTGGCGCTCCAACTCCTCGCTGACCCCGATGATCTCGACGAAGGCGATCCGCAGCCGCCGTCGGTCGCCGGTGGCGGCCGTGACGTAGGCCCGCAGGACGGCGGCGATGCGCCGGTCGAACCCGAGGGCGGCGGTGTCGTCGAGCGCGGCGAGGACGGCCTGCTCGGTCCAGTCGTTGACCAGCAGGTGCAGTTGGGCGAGGACGTCCTCCAGGTTGCGGAACTCCTCGTAGAACTGACGGGTCGACAGCCCGGCGGCCTCGCAGAGCGCGGTCACCGAGGCGGCACGGTAGCCGGGCCGGTCGCCGAACTGCTGGAGCGCGGCGGCGAGGAAGCGCTCGCGCCGCTCGGTGCGCCGCTCCTGCGCCGACCTGCCGCCGTACGTGCCCGTGGCCCGCCCCACCGCTCCCCGCCCTTCGACGCTTCGACACTTCGACGTTCCGGAGGTCCTGGCCCGATTGTCGCGCACGGGGTCTTGTCAGGGTCGCGGCGGGATCCCTACCGTCGAGTAGCGCCAATCTGACAACCCGTCTTTTCAGACTGTGTGCCCAGGAGAAGGAGCCGCGATGTCCGCGCTGCCCGAGCTGTCCCCCGCAAGCCGTCGATCTGCCCGCGGGAGGTCCCGTCCGGCCCGCTCACGCGCGCTCGGCACCCTCGCGGCCGCGCTCGCCCTCGCCACCACCGGCCTCACCGGCGCCGCGGGCGCGGCCCCCGCCGAAGGGACGCGGGCGACGGCGCTGCGGGAGGTGATGTTCGTCGGCAACAACTGGGACGGCACCGCCGACGTCATCCGCTCCAGCGGCGACTTCGCCAGGATCGGACGGGTGAACGTCATCCCGGACCGCGACCAGCGGCTCACCGAGATCTACCTCAACCCCGTCAAGCTCGCCTTCTTCCTGGGGATCAGGCTCGGCCCGGGCGAGGGCCACGACCAGTTCGTCGACGACATGTACTCGACCCCGGACGGCTCGGCCGTGGTGGTCTCCCGGCCCAGCTTCGCCGACGTCGTCTCGATCGACCTCGCCAGCGGCCGGATCAACTGGCGCTTCCCGGTCTCGGGCTTCCGCTCGGACCACATGGCCGTCTCGCCGGACGGCACCCGGGTCGCCGTCTCCGCCTCGACCTCCAACACCGTCCACGTGCTCGACATCAGGACGGGCGCCCAGCTCGGCTCGTTCGCCACCGGCGACAAGCCCCACGAGAACCTCTTCACCGACGGCGGGCGGCAGATCTGGAACATGTCGATCGGCGAGGTCAACACCGCCCTCGACGCCCCGTGGCTGGACTGGACCAAGGGCGACCGGCACATCACCGTCGTCGACGCCGCGACCCTCGCCCCGGTCAAGGTCATCGACATGCGCGACCGGCTGGACGCCTTCGGCCGCAGCGACCTGTCCGACGCCGTACGCCCGGCCGTCTTCACCCCGGACGGGTCGAAGCTCTACTTCCAGGTCTCCTTCTTCAACGGCGTCGTCGAGTACGACGTCGCCACCGACCGCATCACCCGCATCGCGACGCTCCCCAAGAACCCCGCCACCAGCGAGGACCGGACCACCTGGGTCAACGACTCGCGCCACCACGGCCTGTCCGTCAACCCGGCGGGCGACCGGCTCTGCGTCGCGGGGACGATGGACGACTACGCGACCGTCGTCGACCGGGCCACCCTCCGGGAAGGGCCGCTGGTGCCCGCCGCCAAGCCGTACTGGGCGACCGTGAGCGGCGACGGGAAGTCCTGCGTGATCTCCGAGAGCGGGGCGGACCAGGTCACCGCGATCGACTTCGCCACCGGTCTGAAGACCGTCTCGGTGCCGGTCGGCGACCATCCGCAGCGCGTCCGGCTCGGCCATGTCCCGGCCGACTGGACCGGTCCCGCCGCCCGCTGACCGCTGACCGCCCCACCGGCGCCTCGCCGCGGCCGGCCCGCGGGTGGTCGCCGTCGCCGGGCCGGTAGCAGACTGGGAACGGGCCCGGCCCCACCTCCCGGCCGGGCCCGTCCACGGCATCCGCCGCCGCGCACGGGCGCGGCCCGGCGGTGCACGGGAGTGAGGGGTGTGCCCATGGGACAGCCGGCCATCCGGGTCGAGGGCCTCAGCAAGCGCTTCGGGTCACTGACCGCCCTCGACCAGGTGGACTTCGACGTGCCACCGGGAACCGTCTTCGGCCTGCTGGGGCCGAACGGCGCGGGCAAGAGCACCACCATCCGGATCCTGACCACCATCCTGCGGCCGAGCGGCGGGCGCGCCGAGGTGCTCGGCCACGACGTGGTCCGGGAGGCGTCCCTGGTCCGGCGGCTGATCGGCCTCGCGGGCCAGTTCGCCGCCGTGGACCCCAACCTCACCGGCCGCGAGAACCTCCGGCTGATCGGCCGGCTGACCCAGGTCACGCGCCGCCGGATCCGCCCCCGGGCGGCCGAACTCCTCGACCGCTTCGACCTCGCCGGGGCCGCCGACCGGCCGGTACGGACGTACTCGGGCGGCATGCGACGGCGCCTCGACGTCGCCGCCGCCCTGGTCCCCGAACCGCCGGTGCTCTTCCTGGACGAGCCGACCACCGGCCTGGACCCGCAGAGCCGCAGCGCACTGTGGGAGCTGATCCGCGAGCTGGTGAACGACGGGACGACCGTCCTGCTCACCACCCAGTACCTGGAGGAGGCCGACCGGCTGGCCTCGCGCGTGGTCGTGGTCGACGAGGGGCGGATCATCGCCGACGACACCCCGGCCGCGCTCAAGTCCGGGCTCGGCGACACCGTGATCGAACTGACCATGCCGGACGAGGACGCGGCGGTCCGGGCGGCGGCCGCCGCCACGGGCGGGCTCGGCGAGCCACCGCAGCGGGAGGGTCCGCTGCTCAGGGTCGCCTCCCGGGACGGTTCCGGGGTTCTGTTCGACCTGCTCCGGCTGCTCGACGCCGAGGGCCTGGTGCCACGCTCGGTCGCGGTGCGCGAGCCCAGCCTCGACGACGTCTTCCTGGCGCTGACCGGCCACCGCACCCGATCACCCGAACCCGCCGCCCCCGCGACGCAGGCAGGCACCCCGTGACCGCGACGGCTGCCCGCCCGTACCCGTCGGCCCGGCGCCCGCCCGGCCCGGCGCGCCTGTGGCTACGCCTGTCCGCCGTCGCCCGCGACGGCCTCGCGGTGGCCTGGCGCAACCTCATCGCGCTGCGCCGGGTGCCCCGGCTGCTGGTGTTCTCCACCATCCAGCCGCTGGTCTTCGTCCTGATGTTCCGCTACGTCTTCGGCGGCGTGGTCGAACCGGCGCTCGGCCCGGTCAGCTACGTCGACTTCCTGATCCCCGGCATCTTCGTGCAGACCGCCGTCTTCGGGTCGATGAACACCGCGATCGGCCTGGCCACCGACATGCAGACCGGCCTGATGGAACGGTTCCGCTCGCTGCCCATGGCCCGCTCCGCCGTACTGGTCGGCCGAACGGCGGCGGACCTCGCCCGCAACGTCTTCGTGGTGGCCCTGATGACGGCCGTCGGCTTCGCCATCGGCTTCCGGATCCACGCCGGGGTGCTCTCCTTCCTGGGCGGGGTGCTGCTGGTCCTGGCGTTCGGCTTCGCGATGTCGTGGATCTTCGCCGTGGTGGGGCTCGCCGTCGGCGACCCGGAGACGGCGCAGGCAGCCGCCTTCCCGGTGCTCGCGCCGCTGGTGTTCGCCTCCTCCGCGTTCGTCCCGGTGGACACCATGCCCGGGTGGCTGCAGGCGTTCGCCGCCCACCAGCCCGTCTCCAAGACGGCCGAGGCCGTCCGGGTCCTGGTCCTCGGCGGCCCGGCGACCAGCGCCGTCTGGCAGTCCCTCGCCTGGGACGCGGGGATCATCGCCGTCTTCGCCCCGCTGGGCGTCTGGTTCTACCGCCGCGCCGTGTAGCCGGGCCGTGGCGTCCCTGCCCAGGGGGTACCGCGTGCGTCGGCGCGGCACCCGTCGACCCGCCGCGCCCGGCCTGCGATGATCACCGGGGAGAGACAGCACCTGGACCCGGGGGAAACATGATCGCTGTGGTACTGATCGGCGCTCTGGCGCTCACCGTCGGCGGCTGCGTCTGCGTGGTGTGGGCCGACCGCGGCGGGCCCCGCTGGGTACGGGCCGTGGCCACGGTCACGCTCGCGGCGGGCCAGCTGGTGCGCCGCTCGGCACGGGACCGCCGCCGCAGCCTGGGGCGCAACCAGGGCGACAGCGACTGCTAGGGCGCGTCCGGCGGATCCCGTCGGACCGGCGCCCGGCGTCTGGCGCCCGGCTCAGTCGGGGTAGGCGTAGCGGCTCAGGCTGTCGATCAGGTCCTCGACGAGGCTGCCGAACGGGGTGATCTCCCAGTCGTCGGCGAAGCCTTCCCGGAGCAGGAGGTCGCTGAGCGCATCCACGAGTTCCTGCGCCTCCTCCGTCCCGGGCGGGGTCGTCGGCGACAGCGTGACGCCGCGGTTCTGGGCCGCCAGGTCCAGGGTCGCCCGCGCCTCGGCGGATCCGGTGAACCATGCGAGGCGGTACGGGCCGCCGCCCGCCACCGGCGGCTGCGGCCGGGCCTCGGGTGGGACCGCGCCCGGGTCGGCGGGCTCCGAGTCCTCCGCCCGCTCGCCGGGCCCGTCCGCCCCGGACTCGTCCGTCCCGGTCCCGGCGCGCCGGGCGAGCACCGCGACGGCGGGTACGCCCAGCGCCAGCCATCCCGCCGCGAGCAGCCAGCCGCCGAGCACGTCGAACGGCCAGTGGACGCCCAGGTAGATCCGGGTGAGGCCGACCGCGACCGCCGCCACGCCGAGCGTGATGGCGGCGGGGACCGCACGGCTCCGCCGGGTGCACCGCAGCAGGGCCCAGGCCAGCAGACCGGCGGCGAGCGCGGCGGTGAACGCGTGACCGGACGGGAAGGCGTAGCCGCTCGGGTCCGCCGAGACCCAGTCGGCCTTCGGCGGCCTGGGCCTGGCGAAGGCGGTCATCAGGCCGCGGCGGACCGCCTGGCCGGTCGCCAGGATCACCACCGGCGCGCAGGCCCACAGGATCCGGCGCCCGGCGGGTCGCAGGGACCGGGTGAGGACGAGTCCGGCGGCCAGCGCGGCGGCGTACGGCGGGATGCCCGAGCCGAGGTCGGTCACGGCGGCGGCCAGGGTCACCGCGGCGGACGGACGGTGGGTCAGTACCCAGGCGTGCAGGGACGATTCGGCGGCCGTCGGCTGCCAGTCATGGCGGGCCAGCAGCGCGGCCAGCACGGCAAACGCCAGCAGCGGTGGACCTGCGGTGAGCAGGACCGTTCGCGCCTTCGGACGGGACCACCCGGGTGGCGGCCACACCGCGGGGCGGGTGGACCAGGACATCGGAGCGGCACCTCTCGTCACCGGGGCACCGTCGCACCCCCACTACGTCGACACTACTGTAGACACGCCTGCCGAGCCGACGGGTCGCCGCCACCGCGGACGGCCGGTGGCCACGGTGGTACCGCGGTATCACCGGGGCCACCGAAGTCGCTCCCGGGGTACCACGATCCGGGACGTGCCCGCCTTTAGCGTGGTTCACAGGACAGCCGCTCAGGGGCCGCACCGCGCAGCGGGCAAACCGGATTGCGCAGGCCGTGGTTGTCGGACCAGGACAGCTCCCACGCACCGGCACCCCCGGGAGGGCGGCATGACCACCATGACCTGCACCAGCGTCACCCTGGAGACCGTCCCTGCGGCACCGGCCCGGAAGGCACAGCCGCCGGCCGCGCCGACCGTCGTGGCCGCCGCGGGGCGCCGTCGCCGAGACCGGGCACGAACAGCTCCCAGATCCCGGAGGAGCCGAGCGAGCGCATCGGGTGGCCGGTGCCGTCCCAGTGGTTGAAG
>NZ_JBEZIR010000129.1:0-25765 GCF_040651175.1 Kitasatospora sp. NPDC048540 | reverse complement strand
GGCCCGGTCCGGGTCCTGATCGCCGCCGCCCAGCTCCACGGTGACAAGGTGCTCGGCCCGCTCTACACCGAGCTCGGCATGTCAGTTCCAGATGCCGGTGAGGTCGGAGGCGGAGGCGGCGTTGCCCGCGTGCGCGGACAGGCCCGCCAGGTCCTCCAGGGTGCGCAGCACGTTGTAGTGGTTGTAGGTGGTGCTGCTGGAGCTGCCCGGGGTGACGTGCTGGCCGTACAGGACGGTCGGGATGCGGTTGCCGGACAGCTTGTTGTCCTCGTCGAAGGTGACGACCAGGATGCTGTTGTGGGTCTGGGCCCAGGTGGCGTACGCGCCCAGGTTGTTCTTGATCCAGGTGTCGCCGGTGGAGACCGAGCAGTCGTGCATGTCGCTGCACAGGTTCGGCACCACGAAGGAGACCTTGGGCAGCGTGGTGTAGTCGGTCGGGAACTGCGTCATGGTCTTGGCGGTGTTGGTCGGCACGTTGGAGAAGCCGAACCACGGGTTGTGCTTCTGCGCGTACTTGCCGCTGCTGCAGACGGTCGAGCCCTGGCTCGGCAGGGTCTCGTTGTAGCTGGCCCAGGACTTGCCGGCGGCGATCAGCTCGGAGGCCAGGTTGGGCGCCGAGATCGAGCCGACGCCGACGCAGCCGTCGTCGGTGCGGCCCTGGTTGGAGCCCGAGAACAGCATGTAGTAGTTGGGCTCGCTGGGGTGGGTGAGGCCGTAGGACTGGGTGAGGCTGGCGCCTCCGGCCTTCAGGGTGTTGTTCAGGTAGGGGGCGCTGGAGCTGCCGATCACCTGGGTGTAGGCGTGGTTCTCCATCACCACGACGACCACGTGGTCGGGGGCGGGCAGGGCCGCGGCCTGCGCGGTCGAACCGGTGGCGGCCCACAGGCCGGCGGAGGTGGCGGCGAGGGCGACGGCCCCGGCCAGCGCGGTGAGGGAGCGACGGTTGCGCTTGGGCGCCTGGTCGGCGGTCATGACTGTCCTCCGGACAGAAGTGACGGGCGTGCGAGCGGATTTGGAGCGCCGCAACCCTAGGGGGGAGCCGGTGGACTCGGCCGCGCCCCGGACATGAAGAACAGGCGAACGCTCACCGCCAATTTGTCGTGCACGGGCCAGATCCGGCCCGGCCGGGCACCCCGGGGCGCGGCGAAGCTCACAGCCCCGCCGATTGACCCGCCCGTCGCCCCCGTGGTGGGATTTCGACGCCGACGACCAGGTCGTTTTCGAGAAGGGCGGACCCGGTGAAGGGACCCTCACTGACCGTCGGCCTCGGCGCCCGCCGCGGCGTCAGCTGCGCGGAGGTCCTCGCCCTGGTCGACTCGGTGCTCGCCGAGGCCGGCCGCGCCCGGCACGAGATCGCCCGGCTCGCCACCCTGGACGCGCGCACCGCCGAGCCCGGCCTGCGCGCGGCCGCCGCCGAACTCGGTGTGCCGCTGACCGGCCACCCCGCCGAGGAGCTGGCCCGGGTGCCGGTCCCGCACCCGTCCACCGCGGCGCTGGCCGCCGTCGGCACCCCGGGCGTCGCGGAGGCGGCGGCACTGCTCGGCTCCGGCGGCACCCTGCTGGTCACCAAGCGCAGATCGGCCCTGGCCACGGTGGCCCTCGCCGCGCCCGGCGGGCCGGCCGAACCCGACCTGCGCCACCACGGGGACGCCGAGGTCCGCACCCCCGGGCTGGTCGACCTGGCCGTCAACGTCCGTACCGGCACACCGCCGCGGTGGCTGCGCGACCACCTCGCCGACACCCTCACCGCCCTCGCCGCCTACCCCGACCAGCGGGCCGCGCGGGCCGCCGTGGCCGCCCGGCACGGCCGGCCGGTCGAGGAGGTCCTGCTGACCGCCGGCGCCGCCGAGGCCTTCGTGCTGCTGGCCCGGGTACTGGCGCCGCGTCACGCCGTCGTGGTGCACCCGCAGTTCACCGAACCCGAGGCCGCCCTGCGGGACGCCGGGCACCCCGTGCACCGGGCGCTGCTCACCGCCGCGGACGGCTTCCGGCTACGGCCCGGCGCCGTACCCGAGCAGGCCGACCTGGTGGTGGTCGGCAACCCGACCAACCCGACCTCCGTGCTGCATCCGGCCGCCGCGCTGGGCGCGCTGGCCAGGCCCGGACGGACCCTGGTGGTCGACGAGGCCTTCATGGACACCGACCCGGGCGAGCGGGAGTCCCTGGCGGCGGTGCGCGGACTGCCCGGGCGGCTGGTGGTGCTGCGCAGCCTCACCAAGACCTGGGGCCTGGCGGGGCTGCGGATCGGCTACGTGCTCGGCCCGGCCGCGCTGATCGCCGAACTCGCCGCCGCCCAGCCGCTGTGGCCGGTCTCCTCGCCCGCGCTGGCCGCCGCCGAGATCTGCAGCGCACCCGCCGCGCTGGCCGAGGCGGACCGGGCCGCGGTCACCACCGCCGCCCACCGCGACCACCTGCTGCGCGGGTTGGCGTCGGTGCCGGGGGTACGGGTGCACGGCGCGCCGGCCGCCTCGTTCGTGCTGGTGGAGCTGGACGGCGCCGCCGCCGTCCGGGAGCGGCTGCGGGCCGACGGGTTCGCCGTCCGCCGCGGCGACACCTTCCCCGGGCTCGGGCCCGACTGGCTGCGGATCGCGGTCCGCGACCCGGACACCACCGACCGGTTCCTGGCCGCTCTGACCCGGGCGGTGACCGGGCGGTGACCGGGCGGGCCGCGGACGGGCAGGCCGGGGTCAGTCGAACCGGACCGCGTCCCCCCGGCTGACCGGCCCCGGCCGCAGCACCTCGGCGTACACCCCGGCGCACGGCAGCGGGCCGAGTCCGGCCAGCGGCTCGATCCGGTTGTGCCGGGCCGGTACCCGCAGCGCGTCGGGGTCGCGCGGCAGGACGCCGTGGGCCAGGGTCGGCACCGCGCAGCGCGGGGTGGCCAGCAGCACCCGGATCCGCAGCCGCGGGCCGATCCGCAGGCACCGGCCGACCCAGGAGTTCTCGGGGAAGCCCTCGGCCGGGCCGGTGTCGATCACCAGGTTGGGCCGGTAGCGGGCGGCCTCGACGGTGCCGCGCGGGGCGAGCCGGGCGATCTCCTCCAGCGTCGCGGTGGTCAGCAGGTGCAGCGGGGCGTGGTCGAAGAAGGTGCCGGGCGGTGCGGCGGAGCCGAACGCGTGGACGGTGTGGTCCACCTCGGCGTCGGCGCCGAGCCGCAGCACCTCATCGGGCACGGCCCGCTCCAGTACGGCGCCGGGCGGACGGCTGCCGATCAGCGTCACCGGGCGGCCGAGCCGCTCGGACAGCGCGCGGCCGGCCTTCGGGTCGTCCCCGTCCAGCACCTCCCCGTCGGGGCCGTGGATCCTTACCCCCGCACCGGTGTGGACGGCGGAGTGGGCCAGCAGCCGCTGCCAGCGCCGCGGCTGCTTGGCGCTGGCGATCCGGCCGGTGGCGGTGTCCAGCAGGGCGAGCGTCCGGTCCCCGTGCAGCCCGCGATCGGTGACCAGGGCCTCGGGGATCTCCTCGCCCAGCATCGACTTGACCGGGTACCGGTGCAGGGAGCGGACGGTGCCCGGGTTCACCCGGCCGCTCCGGGGGCGTCGGCCCCGGTGAGGGTGCCCGCCCAGTCGGCGAGCAGCGCGAAGTCGGCCGGCTGCAGGCCGGTCCGGTGGTCGACGAGCAGGGTCAGCGCCGGGGCGGGGTGGTGGGCGGCGATCCACGCGGTGTCCCGCGGGGTCAGCTCGTCGTCCACCCAGGCGAACGGCCGGCCGGCGGCCCAGGCGACCAGGTGGCGGGTCTTCCAGTGCAGGTCGTCCGGGTCGCCGTGGTGCATGGACGGCCAGTCGATGTACGGGAGTTCGGGCAGGCCGAGGAGCGGCGCGAGGTGCTCGCCGGCCTCGCCTTTCCAGGTGGTCGCCCAGACCAGGTCGTACGGCAGCGCCAGCAGCGCCGGGCCGTGCCCCGGGTGCAGCCACACCCGCAGCGGCTTGGCGTACCCGGGTGAACGGTCGGTCTGCCGGGCGATCCAGGAGGCCGGCCTGACGCGGTGGGTGAGGTAGCCCGCCGGGCGGCGGTGCGGCTTCGCCGTGTACGGGTTGAGCGGCCCGTCGACGTCGAGCATCAGCAGCGGTCGCGGGCCCGCTCCCGGCTGCGGTGCGTTTGGCATGCGGTACCGACCCCCCTGGTGGCTGTGCCCGGATTCTCCGGCACACCCGGCGGCCGCGCCAACGGGTTTCAGGCCCGCGCGCGCTGCCAGGTCCGGGCCGCGGCGATCCGCCGGACCGCGGCGGGGTGGGTGGCGAAGAGCAGTTCCAGCAGCCGGGGCGGGTCGACGTCGGAGCTGTTGGTGACCGCCAGCCGGCGCTGCATCGCGATGAACTGCTCCGGGTCCGCCGTCAGTTCGAGCGCGTGCAGGTCGGCCCTGGCCTCGATGCGGCGGCTCACCGCGCACTGCGCCGGCCCGCTCAGGGCGCCGGTCAGCGCCGCGACGGCGGCCATCAGCGGCAGCGACCGCGGATCGGCCGGGCCGCTCGCCCCGGCCGCGTCGAGCAGCGGCCCCCACCCGGTCAGCAGGCCGATCACCACCACCGCCAGCGCCGCGCCGAGCGCGCCGAGCACGGTGCCGGTCAGCACGTCGCGGTGCTTGACGTGGCCGAGTTCATGGGCGACCACCAGCTCCACCTCCCGCGGTTCGGCGGCCGTCAGCAGCGTGTCGTACGCGACGATCCGCCGGGTGGCGCCGAACCCGGAGACGTAGGCGTTGAGCGCGGTGGTGCGGCGGGAGGCGTCGGCCACCAGCACCTCGCGGACCCGGACGCCGTCCTGCCCGGCGAGGCCCAGCAGGGCGTCGCGCAGCGGGCCGGGCGGCATCGGGGTGAACCGGTTGAACAGCGGCTCGAACACCAGCGGGTGCAGGAACGACAGCGCCACCGTGAGCAGCGCCGCCGCCCCGGCGGCCGGCACCCACCAGCGGTCCGGCGACCGGTCGGTCAGCGCGTACAGCCCGTAGGCGAGCGGAAGTCCGAGCAGCAGGGTCAGGCCCAGGCCGCGCAGCCGGTCCACCACCCAGCCGCCCCAGCCCTGGGTGACCAGTCCGAAGCGGGCGCGCACCACCCGGACCCGGGCGGCGGCGGGCAGACCGATCAACTGCCCGAACAGCACCAGCGCGGCGGCGCCGGCCAGCACCTCGGCGGTCCGCGAGCCGCCGAACAGGCCGCCCGCCGCGGTCACCAGCCCGGCCCCGGCGGCGGTCAGCCCGAGCACCAGGGAGAGCAGCAGCCCGGCCAGCCGCCCGCCGAGCAGCCACGGCACCTGGGCCCGCCGCAGGGCGCGGCCCCTGGCCACCTGTTCGGGCGTGAAGTCGTCCATGGGGCCACCCTAGAGAAGGTCCGGGTCGGCCGGCCCGGCGCGCGGGCGCACCGGCTGACGGCG
This sequence comes from Kitasatospora sp. NPDC048540, assembly GCF_040651175.1. Lineage (NCBI taxonomy): Bacteria > Bacillati > Actinomycetota > Actinomycetes > Kitasatosporales > Streptomycetaceae > Kitasatospora > Kitasatospora sp. NPDC048540. The sequence continues at coordinate 20,395 of NZ_JBEZIR010000129.1, read as the reverse complement.
GGGCACACGGCCGCGCGCCCGCCGGTCCCCTTCCCACGGGTGTGGGAGGGGACCGGCGGGCGCGTCGGGCGCTGGGGGCCTCGGATCAGACCTGGCCGGCCTTCTCCAGGGCGGAGCAGCAGGTGTTGACCAGCAGGCGGGTCACCACGTACGGGTCGACGTTGGCGTTCGGGCGGCGGTCCTCGATGTAGCCCTTCTGCTCGACCTCGACCTGCCACGGGATGCGGACCGAGGCGCCGCGGTCGGAGACGCCGTAGGAGTAGACGTTCCACGGGGCGGTCTCGTGCAGACCGGTCAGGCGGGACTCGATGCCGAAGCCGTACTGCTTGACGTGCTCCAGGACCTTCTCCTGCGAGGTGCCGAGCGACTCGCAGGCGGTGATGATGGCGTCGTAGCCCTCACGCATGGCCTTGGTGGAGAAGTTGGTGTGGGCGCCGGCGCCGTTCCAGTCGCCGCGCACGGGCTTGGCGTCCAGGGTGGCGTCGATGCCGAACTCCTCGGCGGTGCGGTAGAGCAGGTAGCGGGCGACCCACAGGTGGTCGGAGACGGTCAGCGCGTCGACCGGGCCGATCTGGAACTCCCACTGGCCGGGCATGACCTCGGCGTTGATGCCGCAGATGGCCAGGCCGGCCTCGATGCAGCGGTCGAGGTGCAGCTCGACGATCTCGCGGCCGAAGACCTCCTCGGCGCCGACGCCGCAGTAGTAGCCGCCCTGCGGGGCCGGGAAGCCGCCCTCGGGGAAGCCGAGCGGGCGCGAGCCCTTGAAGAAGGTGTACTCCTGCTCGATGCCGAAGATCGACTCCTGGGCGGCGAACTGCTCGGCGATCGGGCGCAGCAGGGCGCGGGTGTTGGAGACGTGCGGGGTGCCGTCGGTCTCGTTGACCTCGCACAGCACCAGGATGTTGTCACCGCCGCGGATCGGGTCCGGGAAGGAGGCGACCGGCTCGAGTACGCGGTCCGAGGCGTGGCCCTCGGCCTGGTTGGTCGACGAGCCGTCGAAGCCCCAGGTCGGCAGCTTGTCCGCGTTGGCCAGGATCCGAGTCTTGGAACGGAGCTTGGCGGTCGGCTGCGTGCCGTCGATCCAGATGTACTCGGCCTTGATTGCCATTGCGGTGAACCTCACTGCTTGGGTGGTGGGTGCCCGCGTAGCGTCGCAAGCCGCCGTTTCCCGGTTGTTCCTCCTATGTAACGCCCATGTGAACCAACGGACCGCAGCGGCACGCTCACGGTAGGAGAGTGCCAGTCCCGCGATGCGGACGCGGCCGTGGACGGCGGGGCTCAGTGGCGGCGGGCGTGGGCCCGGCGGCGGCGGGTCATCCAGAGTGCGGCCGCGCCCGTCACCAGCAGCGTCGCCCCACCCGCGAGCACCGGGAGGGTTCCGCTGCTGCCGGTGGAGGCGAGCGACTCGGAGCGGTCCGGGGCCGGGACCGGCCGGGCCGCGGTGGTGGCGGGTGAGGCGGACGGGACGGGTGCGGCGGACGAGGCGGGCGCCGGGACCGGCTTCTCGCAGCTGACCGAGGCGATGGTGATCCGGCCGCTCACCCGGGCGACGTTCAGGTTCAGCGGGTTGACGTCGACGGTGGCCTCCAGCGCCGAGGCCGCGGCGGTCGAGGAGGTGGTGGTCTTCCGGGAGAACTGGATGTCGACCACCCCGACGCCCGGCACCTCGACGTGGCTCGGCCCGTTCAGTCCCGCCGTGACCGACTTGCCGAGCACCGTGACCTTGGCCGGGGCGACCACCTTGGCGGTGGGCGGGCCGTCGACGGGACAGGTCACCTCCGCACTGAGCGCCTCCAGGCCGAGCAGCGCGGTGCCGGGCAGGCCGGGGGCGTGCAGGTCGGCGTCGACCAGCCGGACGGAGGCGGCGGCGCCGTGCTCGTCCGCACTGGTGGCGGACCTGCCGAGGTCCGCCTTGAGCAGGGTGACCGGGCGGCCCTGGTCGACGCCGTCTACCTTGGCGGTGAGTACCGAGCCGTTCTGCTGGGCGGGGCTCTGCACCCGGTTCAGCGAGACGTCGACCGGTACGTCGACCTGGTCGAGCAGGCGGACGTCCAGGGCGAGTTCGGCGGTCACGGCGGTGGCCCGGCCGGGGCTGCCGGCGCCCGGCGCCGCGGATGCCGCCGGCAGCGGCAGGGCGAGGGTCAGGGCGGACGCGGCGAGGCCGGCGGCGGCGGCCGTGCGCAGGACTGAGGACATGGCGGTACCCCCACGGGTGGCGGATGTGGCAGAGCGCGCTCCTGGCTCACCCCGTGGGGGCTGACACCGCAGCGGCCAGGGGGGAGGGGCTTGTGCTCTCGACTGCCGCCAGTCTCATCGAACGATCAGTCACATGAGTAACACAGAAAGCCATTTCACCCGTTCGAGTGAGACTGCCCGTCAAGAGCCACCGGAACGGCCGACTCCCCATTCTGTGGCGGTCCTGTGACGAACCAGCGGCCCCGACCGGCCCGTCGTCTCATCTCCTCTGTCTACGCTCGGATCCATGCCCTCGCCACGATCCCGCTCCTCGATACGCCGCACCGCCTACGCCGCCTCCCTCGTCGCCCGGCTGGTCGCCGTCAGCACCGTCGCGGGCGTCCTGCTCGCCGGCCTGGCGCTGCCCGCCGTCGGCAGCGTCGGACTGGCCGCGAAGGAGGCCGTCTCCGACTTCGACGACCTGCCGGACGACTTCACCACGCCCCCGCTCTCCCAGGCGTCCACGGTCTACGACGCGAGCGGCCAGGTGATCGCGACGGTCTACCAGCGGGACCGCACCGTGGTGCCGAGCGAGCGGATCTCCCCGCTCCTGAAGGCCGCGCTGGTGGACATCGAGGACAACCGCTTCTACCAGCACGGCGCGGTCGACCTGAAGGGCGTGCTGCGGGCGGTCAACCGCAACGCCGCCAGCGGCGAGATCTCCCAGGGCGCCTCCACCCTGACCCAGCAGTACGTCAAGAACGTCTTCGTCGACCAGGCCGGCGACGACCCGCAGGCCGTCCAGGCCGCCCAGGCGCAGACCCTCGGCCGCAAGGTCAAGGAGATGAAGTACGCGATCAAGCTGGAGGAGACCCTCAGCAAGGACGAGATCCTCACCGACTACCTGAACATCACCTTCTTCGGTGAGCAGGCGTACGGCATCGAGGCGGCCTCCCAGCGCTACTTCAGCGTCCACGCGAGCGACCTCACCCTCGCCCAGGCCGCCCTGCTGGCCGGTCTGGTGCAGTCCCCCACCGGCTACGACCCAGTGGTCAACCCCAAGGCGGCCAAGGCCCGCCGCGACACGGTGCTCGACAAGATGGCGGAGTACGGCAGCATCACCCGCGCCCAGGCCGACGCCGCCATCGCCGAACCGGTCACCCTCGCCGTCAGCCGGGCCCGGCAGGGCTGCATCACGGCCGCCCAGGGCGAGGGCTTCTTCTGCGACTACGTCCACAAGCTGCTCACCACCGACCCGGCCTTCGGCGCCACCGCCGCCGAACGCCAGGCCCGGTGGGCCCGCGGCGGCCTGCAGATCCACACCACCCTCGACCCCAAGGCCCAGCAGGCGGTCCAGGCCTCCGTCACCGCCCACGCCTACCCCTCCGACCAGGCCGCCGCGGCGATGACCGTGGTGCAGCCCGGCACCGGCCGGATCCTGGCGATGGGCCAGAGCCGCCCGTACGGGCTGGGCACCGACCAGACCCAGATCAACCTGAACGTCGGCAAGCCGATGGGCGGCGGGCTCGGCTTCCCCACCGGCTCGACCTTCAAGCCGATCGTGGCCGCCGCCGCGCTGGAGAGCGGGCGCACCCCCGCGCAGTCGTACCCCGCGCCGGCGAGCATGCCGTGGCCGGCCATGAAGAACTGCGAGGGCGGGCGCTACCCGCAGAGCGGCGAGGTGCACAACGACGAGAGCGACCAGGTCGGACCGTTCACCATGGGCCCGGCGATGGCGAAGTCGGTGAACACCTACTTCGCCGCGCTGGAGGGCGAGATCGGCCTGTGCACCGTCGTGCAGACCGCCAACCGGCTGGGCATCTCCCAGCAGGCCGGCGGCCAGAAGCTGGACGCCGTGCCGTCCATAGCGCTCGGCAGCAACAGCCTCAGCCCGCTGGACATGGCCGGCGCCTACGCGGCCTTCGCCGCCCACGGCACCTACTGCCGGCCGGTCGCGATCGACTCGGTGACCACGGCGGACGGCAAGGCGCTGGCCGTGCCGAAGGCCAACTGCTCGGAGGCGATGTCGGCCACCACCGCGGACACCCTCACCACCCTGCTGCGGGGTGTCGTCCAGGACGGCACCGGCACCGCGGCCGGCCTCGACGACCGCGACAGCGCCGGCAAGACCGGCACCACCAACGGCTCCAAGCAGGTCTGGTTCGTCGGCTACACGGCCGAGCTGGCCGCGGCCACCGTCGTCGCCGACACCGACCAGCCGGCCTCGCTGAACAACCGCCGGATCGGAGGGAAGAACGTCGGCTCCGCCTCGGGCGGCACCGTCGCCGGTCCGGTCTGGCGCGACGCGGTGGAGGGCGCCCTGAAGGGAACGCCCGCCAAGCCGCTCACCCGGATCCCCCTCCCCTAGCGTCCGGGAGGGGTGCGGTCTCGGGCACGGCCTACGGCAGGCGCCAGTCCACCGGCTGCGCGCCCTGCCGGACCAGCAGGTCGTTGGCCCGGCTGAACGGCCGGGAGCCGAAGAAGCCGCGGTCGGCCGACATCGGGCTCGGGTGCGCGGACTCCACCGACGGCACCTGCCCGAGCAGCGGCCGCAGGTTGCGGGCGTCGCGGCCCCAGAGGATCGCCACCAGCGGGCCGCCGCGCGCCACCAGCGCCCGGATCGCCTGCTCGGTGACCTCCTCCCAGCCCTTGCCCCGGTGCGCGGCCGGCTTGCCGGGCGCGGTGGTCAGCGCCCGGTTGAGCAGCAGCACGCCCTGCTCGGTCCACGGCGTCAGATCGCCGTTGGACGGCGGCGGGAAGCCCAGGTCGTGCCCGTACTCCTGGAAGATGTTGACCAGGCTGCCCGGGATCGGCCGCACCTCGGGCGCCACCGAGAAGCTCAGCCCCACCGCGTGCCCCGGGGTCGGGTAAGGGTCCTGACCGACGATCAGCACCCGGACCCGGTCGAACGGCTGCTGGAAGGCGCGCAGCACGTTCGGCCCGGCGGGCAGGTAGGTCCGGCGGGCGGCCAGCTCGGCGCGCAGGAAGTCGCCCATGGCGGCCACCCGCCCGGAGACGGGCTCCAGGGCCTTGGCCCAGCCAGGTTCGACGATCTCGTGGAGGGGACGCGGTGCCATGCCCGCCACCCTATCGGCCCAACGTCAGCGGACGATCCGCCCGCGGAGCACCACCAGCCGGGGATCGGCCAGCACCCGGATGTCCGCGCGCGGGTCCTGGTCGTAGACCACCAGGTCGGCCGGGGCACCCTCGGTCAGGCCGTCCCGGCCCAGCCACTCCCGGGCCCGCCAACTGGCCGCCGCCAGCGCCTCGTTGGCCGACAGTCCGGCCTTGACCAGCTCGGCGGTCTCCTCGGCGACCAGGCCGTGCGCCAGCGAGCCGCCCGCATCGGTGCCCACGAAGATCGGGATGCCGGCGTCCCGGGCCGCGCCGACCGTCTCGTAGCGGCGCTCGTGCAGCCGCCGCATGTGCGCCGACCAGGCCGGGAACTTGCTCTCACCGCCCGCCGCCAGGCCCGGGAAGGTGGCGATGTTGACCAGCGTCGGCACGATCGCCACCTGCCGCTCGGCGAACTGCGGGATCAACTCCTCGGTCAGCCCGGTGGCGTGCTCGATGCAGTCGATCCCGGCGGCCAGCAGGTCCGGCAGCGACTCGGCGGCGAAGCAGTGCGCGGTGACCCGGGCGCCCTCCTCGTGCGCGGCGGCGATCGCCTCCTTCAGCGCGTCGCCCGGCCAGCAGGCCGCCAGGTCGCCGCGGTCCCGGTCGATCCAGTCGCCGACCAGCTTCACCCAGCCGTCGCCGCGCCGGGCCTCGGCCCGGACGTACGCGGCGAGGTCGCCCGGCTCGATCTCGTGGGCGTAGTTGCGGATGTAGCGGCGGGTACGGGCGATGTGCCGGCCGGCCCGGATGATCCTGGGCAGGTCCTCGCGGTCGTCGATCCACCCGGTGTCGGCGGCCGAACCGGCATCCCGGATCAGCAGGGTGCCGGCGTCCCGGTCGGTCAGCGCCTGCTTCTCGCTGGTCGCCGCGTCCACCGCGCCGTGCGCGTCCAGGCCGACGTGGCAGTGCGCGTCCACCAGGCCCGGCAGCACCCAGCCGGTGACCGTCCGGACGTCCGCCGCGGACACCGGCCGGTCGAAGGTCACCCGGCCGTCGACCACCCACAGCTCGTCCCGGACCTCCTCTGGCCCGACCAGCACCCGGCCCCTGATGTGCAGCACCGCACCGTCGCTCATGCGCCGCACTCTACCGAGACCGCTCCGCCCGGCGGCAGGGTGCGGTGCGGCAGACTGGCCCGGTGTCCGTCCGTACCCGAAAGGCCGTCGCCATGAGCCCGTTCCTGGACCTCCCGCCACTGAGCGCAGCACGGTTCGCCGCGATCGAGGACCGGGTGGCCGCGCTGCTGCACACCTCCGCGGACGTGATCATCACCCAGGGCGAGGCCCTGCTGCCGCTGGAGGCCGCGATCCGCGGCGCCGCCCACCCCGGCTCCACCGCGCTGAACATCGTCACCGGCCCCTACGGGCAGACCTTCGGCGGCTGGCTGCGCGACTGCGGAGCCGAGGTGGCCGACCTGGCGGTCCCGTACGACACCGCGGTCTCGGCCGGGCAGGTCGCCGAGGCACTGCGGGACCGCCCGGAGACCGACTTCGTCTCGCTGGTGCACGCCGAGGCCGCGACCGGCAACACCAACCCGGTCGCGGAGATCGCCGCCGTGGTCCGCGCGCACGGCGCCCTGCTGATGCTGGACGCGGTCGCCTCGGTGGCGGCCGAGCCGGTGCTCACCGACGAGTGGGGCGTCGACCTGTGCGTGATCGGCGGGCAGAAGGCGATGGGCGGTCCGGCCGGCGTCTCGGCGGTCGCGGTCGGCCCGCGCGCCTGGCAGCGGATCACCGCCAACCCGGCCGCGCCGCGCCGCTCGTACCTCTCGCTGCTGGACTGGAAGGAGCGCTGGACGGACGCCGGGCGCACCGCCCTGCCGCACGCCCCGGCCCAGTTGGAGATGCTCGCGCTCGAGGCCTGCCTGGACCGGATCGACGCCGAGGGCCTGCCCGCCAACCTCGCCCGGCACCGCGCCGCGGCCGCCGCCACCCGGGCCGGCGCCCGCGCCCTCGCCCCGCTCGCCCCGTACGTGCCGCGCGACCGGGACGCCGCCCCGGTGGCCACCACCCTGCGCACCCCGCCGGCCCTGAACGCGGCCGAGCTGACCGCCGCCGCACTGCGCGCCGACCCCACCGTCCCGCTCCAGCCCGGCGGCGGCCCGCTCGCCGCCACCATGCTCCGGGTCAACCACTACGGCCCGGCCGCCACCCCGGACACCGTCCTGGCCACCCTCGCGGCCCTGGCCACGGCCCTCGGCACGGACCCCGCCGCGGCCTTGGACGCCGCCGGGGAGGCATGGGAGGCGACCGTAGCGCGACCCTGAGGATTCACGGAGCTACTTGGCGTGGTCGCGGTCGACACCCCCGTGGGGGCCGGGGACAACAGCCGGCTCCGGCGCTACCGGATCGAGGATCCGTACCTGCGGTTCTGGTTCCGGTTCGTCGAGCAGCAGGTGCCCCAGATCTCCCGTGGCCGCTCGGACATCGCCGTCGACGCCTTCCGCCGGGACTGGACCACCTGGCGCGGCAAGGCGATCGAACCCCTGGTCCACGAGGCGGTCCGCCGACTCGCCCCCGGCCTCCCGGTGCTCGAAGGCGCCGATGACATCGGCAGCTGGTGGACCAGGGACAACGCCCACGAGTACGACCTGGTGGCACGCAGCGCCCGGGCCCGCCGCACCACCGCCCTCGGCACCGTCAAGTGGCGCGAGCGCAAGCCGGTCACACCCGGCGAGCTGCACGAGCTCGCGCTGGCACGGACCGTGGTCCCCGACGCGGCCGACGCACGGCTGGTCACCGTCTGCCCGGCCGGCCTGCACTCCGGGGTCACCCCCGACCTCCACCTCGGCCCGGCCGACCTGCTCGCCGCCTGGCGCGCCTGACCGACCCGCCGGGGTCTACAGCCCAATGCGGGCGGACCGCCGGTCAGCGTGGCTGCTCCGCCAGCGACCGCAGCTGCCGGGCGCCGTCGGCCGGTCCGTGCCCGTCGGGGGCGCGGACGCCGCCGATCTCCGCATAGGACGCCGTCATCCCCTCGTCGTACCAGAGACAGGACCCGACCGGGCCGGTCGGGCCGCCCTCCTCGCCGCAGACCATCGCACCGCCGAGCGGGCCCGGGTCCACCGGGAGCACCCCGTCGTACACCCACGGGTTCCGCGCCAGCCGGGTGTCGAGCGCCGCTCGGGGATCGGGGAAGCGCTGCACGTGGCCGAGCACCGCCACGACCCGGCCGGGCGTGCCGGGATCCGCGTACACCGCGGCGAAGTCGCCGGGCCCGGCCGGCTCACCGAGCGCCGCCAACAGGCGGTCGGCCTCCTCGCGTGGAGCGAGCGGCAGCCCGTGGAAGGTGGGCGGCGGCTCGAACCGGTAGCGGGACGGCCCCTGCCGGTCCCCCGCGCACACCACCGCCACCACGGCGACGCCGAGCGCCACGGCCACCCCGGTCCAGGCCCAGCGCCGGCCGGAGCGCGGTCGGACCGGCAACTCCGGCATCGGGTAGGGCGGTTCCTTGAGTACGTCCGACATCGCTTCTCCCCCTCGGCGCGGTCACCGCACACCATCCCACCAGGCCGGGAGGGCACCGTCCGGGCCGGCGGCCCGGAATGCAGCGAATCACCCGCAATGGCGCGGCCGGATCGTTACCGCTCCCAGCGGCCGCTGTTCGCCTGCCGGACATCTGCCGGACCCGCCGGCATCACCGTGCTTCGGCAGGGTCGAGGTGCAGGAAAGTTGTATGTACAACTGACCCACCGTGAGGAGTCGAGAGACGTGACCCTGTCCCCGTACTGGCTGCGCGACAACTGCCCGTGCACCAGGTGCCGCGACCCGCGCAACGGGCAGAAGCTGTTCCAGATCGGCGAGTTGCCCGACCACCTGAGCTGCACCGAGCAGGTGGAGCAGGACGGGGTGCTGCACGTGGTCTGGTCGGACGGCCACCGCTCCTCGTACCCGCTCGGCTGGCTGGCCGAGCAGGGCGAGGGCGACGGGCGGACCGAGCAGGGCAAGCGGCTGTGGGAGGCGGCGGAGTTCGGGCGCGGCATCCCGGAGGCGGACTGGGCGGCCTACCTCGCGGACCCGGCGGAGCGCGCCGCCGTGCTCGGCGCGGTCCGGCACCTGGGCTTCGCGGTGCTGCGCGGGGTGCCGGGCGAGGAGCGCCAGGTGCTGGCGGTGGCCCGCAGCTTCGGCTACGTCCGGGAGACCAACTACGGCGAGCTGTTCGACGTGCGGATCGAGCCCGACCCCAACAACCTGGCCTTCACCAGCGCCGCCATCGCACCGCACACCGACAACCCCTACCGCGACCCGGTGCCCACCCTCCAGCTGCTGCACTGCCTGCGCAACGACGCCACCGGCGGCGACTCCGGGCTGGTGGACGGCTTCCGCGCGGCCGACCTGCTGCGCACCGAGCACCCGGAGGACTTCGCGACGCTCACCGCCACCCCGGTCCCGTTCGTCTTCCGCGACCGGCGCACCGAACTGCTCGCCGAGCGGCCGCTGATCGGGACCGACCCGCTGGGGCGGATCCGCGAGGTGCGTTTCAACAACCGGTCGATCGGCACGCTGCGGCTGCCGCCCGCCGAGCTGGACGCCTTCTACGCCGCCTACCGCCGGTTCGCCGCGATCACGCTGCGGCCCGAGCTCCAGCTGACCTTCCGGCTCGGCCACGGCGACTGCCTGGTCTTCGACAACACCCGGCTGCTGCACGCCCGGACCGCCTTCGAGCAGGACGGCCACCGCCACCTCCAGGGCTGCTACGCCGACCTGGACTCGCTCGCCAGCACCCTCGCAGTGCTGCACCGGCAGACCGCCGCACTGGACACCCTTGAGCAGCTGTTCGAGGGCGAGGGTGCGGCCGAGTACCTCGGCGAGGAGGTCACCATGGCGCAGCACATGATGCAGGCCGGTGCGCTGGCCGAGGCCGCCGGGGCGCCCGCGCACCTGGTCGCGGCCGCGCTGCTGCACGACGTCGGCCACTTCGACGGCACCGGCCTGGAGCTGATGCAGGGCCGGGACAACCGGCACAGCCACACCGGCGCCGAGTGGCTGGGCCGCTGGTTCGGCCCCGAGGTGACCGAGCCGGTCCGGCTGCACGTGGCGGCCAAGCGCTACCTGTGCGCGGTCGAGCCCGGCTACCGGGAGCGGCTGTCGGAGGCCTCCGAGTACACCCTCCAGGTGCAGGGCGGCCCGATGGACGAGGCGCAGGCGGCCCGGTTCGCGGCGCTGCCCGGCGCCGAGGACGCGGTGGCCGTCCGCCGCTGGGACGAGCAGGCGAAGGAGGCCGATGCGCCGACCCCGCCGTTCGCCCACTTCCGGCCGCTGCTGGCCGAGTTGATGCGCTGACCCCGCCGGGCGACCGGCCGCGCCGCCCGCGCGGCCGGTCGCCCGGAACGGTCCCCCGGCGGCGGCCCGCGTGCCATCCTGGACGCGCGGACATCCACCACAGCTGCCGGGGGAGCGCGGATGACGGGGACCGGACGGCGGAGCGGGCCCGGGGGGCCGGTGTGACCGCCTTCGACGCGGGCTTCCTGGTGGCGGTGAACGCCTTCCTGCTCGCCAACTACGTGGCGGTCCGGATGTGGCCGTCCGGGCTGCGGGCCACCGTGGCGTACCTGCTGCTGCTGAACGTCGCGGTGCTCTGGCTGGTGCACGACGTCGGCTCGGGCTGGGGCCTGCCGGTCACGGCGGCGGTGTCGCTGGTGGCGGCGGTCCTCGCCCTGCGGTCCTCGGTGCGGGAGATGACGGCCCGGATCGCCGTGATCGACGGGCCCGGGTTCGACCGGCTGATCACCGCGGTCGCGGCGGCCGAGGGCCCGCAGGTGCTCGGCCTGTGCGTGGTGCCGACCGGTGCGCTGATGGTCATCGCGATGCCCGACGCCCAGCACCCGGAGGGCCGCAGGTTCGTGCTGCCGCCGGGCGCGGACTGCCACTTCTGCCGGGTGGAGGAGAAGCTCCGGCTGCTGCTCGGCGACGGGAGCGTGCTCGTCACCGAGTACCGCGGGCACCTTCGGGCGGGGCGCAGCCGGCACGCGCTGGTCAGGCGGGCGTCGGCGGCCGAGCCGTGGACCGGGCGGCTGCGCGACCGCGTCCTGTACCGGGCCCCGGCGCCCGGCCGGCGACCGCCCTGCGCAGTGCACGACGCGATCGTGGGGGCCGGTTAGCCGCGACCCCCGGGGGGCGGGCCGGGCCGGCCCGCCCCCGGCGGGGTCACTTCTTGCGGGCGACCGCGCCCCAGTAGTAGGCGGCGGTCGGGTCGGCCGGGGGCTCGCCGTCGGGGCGCCAGGCCATCACCGGGGAGACGCCCGGCTCCAGCAGTTCCCAGCCGTCGAAGAACCGGGTGACCTCCTCGCGGGTGCGCGGCACCAGGGTCATGCCGCCCTGCTGGGCCGCGGCGGCGACGGTGGCCACCGTCTCGGGGTCGAAGTCCTGGGTCGGGTGGGTGAGCGCGATGCAGCTGCCGGACGGGAGGGAGTCGCGCAGTTCGGCGACCTTGCCCCACGGGTCGTCCTGGTCGGCGACCAGCATCAGGACTGCGATCAGCAGCAGGCCGACCGGCTCGTCGAGGTCGAGGGTGCCGGTCAGTTCGGGGTCGGCCAGCAGTTCGGCGGGCTTGCGCAGGTCGGCGTGGATGTAGGTGGTGCGGCTGCCGGGGGCGGAGGACATCAGCGCGCGGGCGTGGGCCAGCACGATCGGGTCGTTGTCGACGTACACCACCCGGGTGCCGGGGCTGACGGCCTCGGCGATGTCGTGGGTGTTGGGGGAGGTGGGGATGCCGGTGCCCAGGTCGAGGAACTGGCGCAGGCCGAGTTCCTGGGCCAGGTAGCGGACGGCGCGGCCCTGGAAGGCGCGGTTCTCCTTGGCCATCTCCCGGATGCTGGGGATGGCCTGCTCGAACGCCTGGCCCATGGCCCGGTCGGGGGCGAAGTTGGTCTTGCCGCCCAGCCAGTAGTCGTAGACCCGGGCGGAGTGCGGTGCGGTGGTGTCGACGCCGAGGCGCTCCCACTCACCCTGGTCCCGCCCGCCGTCGGCGTGTTCCTGACTGGACGTCATCGTCGCATCCCCTCAAGGCAGATCATCACACTGGCCGCAGCAGCCTAGCGGTAACCCCTCGGAAATCCGGGGCGTCCGGCCGAACGCCCCGCGCGTCGCACGCTCCGTCAGTCGCTCTCCCGGGCGTGCCGCGAGAGCGCGGAGGAGGCCAGCGAGTTGTGGATGCTGAAGGCCACCGTGCCCGGCAGGTAACGGTCCTGGGACCACTCGACGGGGGTGCCGGTGGGGTCGGTGGTCCGCCGCTTCTCGCGCAGCAGCGGGCTGCCGCGGCGGCAGCCGAGCAGCCGGGCGTCGTCGGCGTTGGCCGCGACCACGTCGATGGTGTGGTCGGCGTCGGTGAACAGGATGCCGTGCTCGCGCAGCGGCTCGGTGTGCGAGACCACGTCGGCGGGCAGCTCGGCCACCACCTCGCCGACCCGGGGCGGATAGACGGTGCGCTCGACCATCACCGGGATGCCGGAAAGGGTGCGCAGCCGCAGGGTCACGTACACCTCGGTGCCGGGCTCCAGGCGCAGGTGCTCGCGCTCGGCGGCGTCCGCGGGCCGGCGGATCAGCGACTCCAGGCGGCCGCCGGGCTCCTCCCCCATCGAGCGGGCCCAGTGGGTGAAGCTGAGCAGCTCCGAGAAGCTCTGTACCCGGGCGGTGCCGAGCACCACCCGGCGGGTACCGCGACGCGACGTGACCAGGCCGTCGGCCCGCAGCATCGCCAGCGCCTGGCGGACGGTGCCGCGGGAGACCCCGTACTGCTCGGCCAGCGCGCCCTCGGCCGGGAGCCGGCCGGCCTCCCCGAAGCTGCCGGAGGTGATCGCTTCCCGCAGGTCGGCGGCCACCTTGCGGTAGAGCGAGCCGGCGGCGCGGTCCTGGTCGAGTGCCATGTCGGTCAAGGTCCCTCCTCGGGCGCTGGCCCGGGCATTGGTGTCGCGCGGGACGCCACCGACTGTAGCCGCTGCGGATCTCCGTGGACGGACGGGATTCGACCGTTCCGGCAGCCGCCCCCTGTTCTGGGCCATCCGTTCACCTTCCCGTCACCGGGCTCGGGCGTACTTACCCCCGTCAGCACAAGTTGGCCAGCCAACTTGGCCCAGCGTCAGCTGACCCCCTGATTCGAAACTCCCCGCCTGTACACCTCATTCAGGAGAACCACCAGTGACCGTGCACCGCCCTCGTGCCGCCGCCCTCGCGGCCGTACTGACCGCCGCCGCACTCTCCCTCTCCGCCTGTGGCTCGGCGGGGACGTCCGCCAAGTCCGGTGACACGGCCGCCGGTGCGAAGAAGGAGGCCAAGGACGCCACGTCGGCCGCCGACTTCGGCGGCATGGACGCCCTGGTCGCCGCCGCCAAGAAGGAGGGCAAGCTGCACGTCATCACGCTGCCCAAGGACTGGGCGAACTACGGCAAGATCATGGACTCGTTCAAGGCCAAGTACGGCATCGAGATCGAGGACGAGAACCCGGACGGCTCCAGCCAGGACGAGATCAACGCGATCACCTCCCGCAAGGGCCAGGACCGCGCCCCCGACGTCGTCGACCTGGGCAGCGCCTTCGCGGTCTCGGCCGCCAAGGACGGCCTGCTCGCCCCCTACAAGGTGGCCAACTTCGACAAGGTGCCGGACACCATGAAGGAGGCCACCGGCCTCACCGTCAACGACTACGGCGGCTACATCTCGATCGGCTGCGACGCCAAGGCCATCCCGGTCTGCCCGAAGACCTTCGCGGACCTGCTGAAGCCGGAGTACAAGGGCAAGGTCGCGCTGAACGGCAACCCGACCAAGTCGGGCTCGGCCTTCGGCGGCGTCTACGCGGCGGCGCTCGCCAACGGCGGCTCGCTGGACAACATCCAGCCCGGCATCGACTTCTTCGCCAAGCTGAAGCAGAGCGGCAACTTCGTGCCGGTCGAGTCGACCCCGGCCACCGTCGAGAAGGGCGAGACCCCGATCTCGATCGACTGGTCCTACCTGAACGCCGGCTACACCGACGAGTTCAAGGGCAAGGGCATCGACTGGCAGGTCGCCGTCCCGTCCGACGGCTCCTACGCCCAGTACTACAACCAGGCGATCAACAAGACCGCCCCGCACCCGGCCGCCGCGCGCCTGTGGCAGGAGTACCTGTTCAGCGCCGAGGGCCAGAACCTCTTCCTCGGCGGCTACGCCACCCCGGCCCTCTTCGACACCCTGAAGAAGGACGGCACCCTCGACGCCACCGCCGCCGCCAAGCTGCCGGCCGTCGAGAAGCCCTTCACCACCTTCCCGACCCAGGACCAGATCACGGCCGCGAAGAAGGTCGTGACCGAGAACTGGACCAAGGCGATCGCGGGCTGATCACAGACATGACCACGGCTCCCACCCCGGTGCCGACCCCGGCCGCCACTGAGAAGCTCAGTGGCGGCCACGGGGTGTCCGGCACCGCTACCCCCGCCCCCGGCTCCCACGCCAAGCGCCGCGCCCCGCGCGGCGGCTCGTGGCTGGCCACCCTGCCCCTGTTCGTGTTCTTCGCGATCGCCTTCGGCCTGCCCGCCGTCGCCATCGCGATCGGCGCCTTCACCGTCTCCAACGACGCGGAGACCGGCGCCGGCACCTTCACCACCGCCAACCTCTCCGACTCGGTCTCCGGCGCCTACTGGACCGCCCTGGTCAGCAGCGTCAAGCTGTCCGCGATCACCGCGCTGATCGGCACCCTGGTCGGGCTGCCGATCGCGCAGGCCGTGGTGACCAGCCGGTTCCGGATGCTGCGCGAGGCGGTCCTGACCGCCTCCGGCGTGCTCGCCAACTTCGGCGGCCTGCCGCTCGCGTTCGCCTTCGTGGCGACCCTCGGCAACGCCGGCGAGCTCACCAAGCTGTTCCACCTCACCGACCACGGCTGGACGCTGTACAGCTTCACCGGCCTGACCGTCGCCTACCTGTACTTCCTGATCCCGCTGATGGTGCTCACCATCACCCCCGCCCTGGACGGCCTGCGGGTCCAGTGGCGCGAGGCGGCCCAGAACAACCGGGCCACCTCCCTGCAGTACTGGCGGCACGTCGCCCTGCCGATCCTGCTGCCCTCGCTGCTCGGCGGCTTCGTGCTGCTGTTCGGCAGCGCGTTCGCGGCGTACGCGACCGCCGCCGCGATGGTCGGCGCCACCGTGCCGCTGATCAGCCGCCAGATCGCGGACGCACTGTCCGGCAACGTCCTGGTCGGGCAGGGCAACCTCGCGCTCGCCCTCAGCCTCGACATGATCATCGTCGCCGTCCTGGTGATGGCGGTCTACCTTCCCCTCCAGCGTCGGAGCGCACGATGGCTCAGCTGACCTCCCGCTCCCCGCTGGCCCGGTTCCAGCCCGGCCGCGCGCTCGTGCTGCTGGTGGCCGCGCTGTACTTCCTGGTCCCGATGGGCGCCTCGATCTGGTTCTCCATCAGCGACAACAACGGCATCGGCTTCCAGGCCTACACCGGCCTGCTCGGCGCCGAGGGCTTCACCGACAGCCTCTGGCTGACCCTGAAGCTGGCGCTGGCCACCGTGCTGGTGCTCCTGCTGCTGCTGGTGCCCGCGATGATCGCCGCCCGGCTCGGCTCGCCCCGGCTGCGCACCGCCCTGGAGATCCTCTGCACCCTGCCGCTGGTGGTGCCCCCGGTGGCGCTCACCGCCGGCATGATCGGCGTGCTGCGCTGGGGCCCGGACTACCTGATGGACACGCCGTTCTTCCAGACCTTCGTGTTCATCCAGCAGCCCGAGTTCCCGATCGTCCTGGTCCTCGCGTACGTGCTGATGGCCCTGCCGCTCGCCTACCGCGCGCTGGACGCCGGACTGCGCTCGGTGGACGTCCGCACCCTGGTCGAGGCGGCCCGCAACTGCGGCGCCAGCTGGCCCCGCTCGGTCTTCACGGTGATCCTGCCGAACCTGCGCGGCGCCCTGCTGAACGCCGGCTTCCTGACCCTCGCCCTGGTGCTCGGCGAGTTCACCGCCGCCTCCATCCTCGGCTACCAGCCCTTCCCGGTCTGGATCTACGCGGTCGGCAACAGCCAGGGCCAGATGTCCGTCGCCGTCTCGGTGCTCAGCCTGCTGATCACCTGGGTCCTGCTGCTCCTGCTGGCCGCCGCCGGCCGCGAGCGCCGCCACAAGCCCGCCCACTCCTGAACCACCAGCGGAGAAACCCCCATGACCACGGTTACCGCCCCCGTTGCCGACGTGCAGCCCGCACCCGGCAGCGCGACCGTCGAATTCCGTTCGCTGCGCCGCTCGTTCGGCGCCACCACCGCGCTGGACGGCCTCAACCTGACCGTCCACCCCGGTGAGCTGCTCGCCCTGCTCGGCCCGTCCGGCTGCGGCAAGACCACCGCGCTGCGGATCCTGGCCGGCTTCGAGCAGCACGACTCCGGCCAGGTCCTGGTCGACGGCGAGGACATCACCAGGATCCCGGCGCACCGCCGCGACGCGGGCATGGTCTTCCAGTCGTACAGCCTCTTCCCGCACCTGACCGCCGCCGACAACGTCGCCTTCGGCCTGCGGATGCGCGGCGCCGGCAAGGCCGAGCGCCGCAAGCGCGCCAAGGAGCTGCTGGAGCTGGTCGGCCTGCCGCAGCACGCCGACCGCTACCCGCACCAGATGTCCGGCGGCCAGCAGCAGCGCATCGCGCTCGCCCGCGCCCTGGCCCTGCAGCCGCGGGTGCTGCTGCTCGACGAGCCGCTGTCCGCGCTCGACGCCAAGGTCCGGCTCAACCTGCGCGAGGAGATCCGCCGTCTCCAGCAGGAACTCGCCATCACCACCCTGTTCGTGACCCACGACCAGGAGGAGGCGCTGTCGATGGCCGACCGGGTCGCCGTCCTGCGGGCCGGCCGCCTGGAGCAGTGCGCCACCCCGTCCGAGCTGTACGCGCGCCCGGCCACCGCCTTCGTCGCCGAGTTCGTCGGCACCATGAGCCGGATCCCGGCCGTCCGGGCCGGCGACGGCGTCGAGGTGCTCGGCCGCCGCCACCCGGTAGACGGCACGGTGCCCGCCGACGGTCAGCTGGACGTCCTGGTGCGCCCGGAGAACGTCACCCTGGTCCCCGCCCTGCACGGCCGCGCCCAGGTGGTCGGCGCGTCCTTCCTGGGCGCGGTCACCCGGCTCACCGTCCGGCTGGCCGACGGCACCGAGGTCAAGGCGGACCTCGCGACCGAGCTCGCCGCCGGCCTGCCGGTAGGCTCCACCGCCGACATCGCCCTGCCGGACCGTCCGGTGCTGGTCGACCGACGCGCCTCCTGATCACCCGATCTCCACCGAAGGTACCGCCATGCCTGCCCGTTCCCATCCCAGCCCCGCCGCCGTCCTGTTCGACATGGACGGCACCCTGGTCGACACCGAACACCTCTGGTGGCAGTGCGCCGCCGAGCTGGCCACCGAACTCGGCCTCACCCTCACCGAG
Source organism: Kitasatospora sp. NPDC048540 (assembly GCF_040651175.1). Classification (NCBI taxonomy): domain Bacteria; kingdom Bacillati; phylum Actinomycetota; class Actinomycetes; order Kitasatosporales; family Streptomycetaceae; genus Kitasatospora; species Kitasatospora sp. NPDC048540. The sequence continues at coordinate 2,736 of NZ_JBEZIR010000129.1, read as the reverse complement.
CGCGACCTGCCGGAGGTGCTCGGCCGCGCCGTCGAGCACACCGCCGCCCACCTGCACCGGGCCAGCGGCACCGACCGCGCCGAACAGGAGCTGGTCCAGCTGCTGGACGAGTCCTTCACCGGCAAGGTCGCCGCCCAGGTGACGCCCCGGCCCGGCGCGCTCGACCTGCTGGCCGCGCTGCGGGCCGCCGAGGTGCCCACCGCGCTGGTCTCGGCCTCCCCGCGCCGGGTGGTCGACCTGGTGCTGGACAGCCTCGGCCGCCAGTGGTTCACCGTGACCCTGGCCGCCGAGGACACCGAGCGCACCAAGCCCGACCCGGCCCCCTACCTCGCCGCCGCCGAGCGGCTCGGCCTCGACCCGGCCGTCTGCGTCGCCGTCGAGGACACGCCGACCGGGGTGGCCTCCGCGCACGCGGCCGGCTGCGCGGTCCTGGCGGTGCCCTCCACCGTGCCGATCCCCGCGGCCGACCGGGTCACCCTGCTGGAGAGCCTGACCGAGGCGGACCTCGCGCTGCTCGGGCGGCTCGCCGCGCCCCGGCCCGCCTGATGCCGTACCTGCTGCTCGCCCTGGCGATCGCCAGCGAGGTCTGCGCGACCAGTTGCCTCAAGCTGACCGAGGGCTTCACCCGGCTCTGGCCGAGCATCGGGGTCGGTATCGGCTACGCGCTCTCCTTCCTGCTGCTCGGCCGCGCGCTCAAGCACATCCCGGTCTCGGTCGCGTACGCGGTCTGGTCCGGCGCCGGCACCGCCGCGGTGGCCGGCATAGGCGTCGGCGCGTTCGGCGAATCCCTGGGCCGCGCCCAGTGGTTGGGCATCGCGCTGATCATCATCGGGGTGGTCGTGCTCAACCTGCGCGGCGGCCACTGAGCCGCCCCGTGCCCTGACACCCCCTGACGCCCCGGCGGCCCCCGCCGGGGCGTCAGGCATTCCCCGAACTGCCCCTTCTGTTACCGGCCAGGAGTTCCGGCGCCGCCCGACGACCGGTCACATCCCGTTCATCCTCCGTCCGCCGCACCCCGAGTGAATTGGCCCAGTTGTACAGCCAACTCAACTCAGCCGCCCAAGCCCGGCGCGGCGGACAGGACCCCCGTGGCGACAGGATCCTCCCTCGTCCTCTCCTCACCCACCAGTCCCACCGAAGGCGACAAGCTCACCTTCCACTGGACCACCGATGCTCCGGACGCGAAGAACTGGGTGGGCATCTACGACGGCACCCGGCTGCCCGGCACCGGCTCCTCGCTGCTGTGGAAGTACACCCCGGACGCCTCCGGTGACCTCCAGCTCGACACCTCCGCGCTCACCGGCGGCCCTTACACCGCGTACCTGCTGGCCAAGGACGGGTACGGGATCCTCGCCCGGAGCGCGCCCTTCAGCTTCAGGCCCAAGCCCGCCGCGCCCCGCTCGCACGCCGCCGTCGACGCGCTGACCACCACCGCCGTGGCGCCCGCCACCGCGTTCAGCTTCAAGCTGGGCGGGCTGTGGATGCGCCCCTCCGGTACGCCGGTCTTCCGCAAGATCAGCGGTGACTCCTGGCTGTCGGTGGCCGCCGACGGCACGGTGAGCGGCACCTCGCCGAACACCGCGCCGGTCAAGCCCGCCGTGCTGACCGTCGGGGTGAAGGACCCCGCGGGCAACACCGACACCATCACCGTCCAGGTGCCGGTCAACACCAAGAAGGTCATCCTCAAGACCGCCAGCTGGAACCTCTGCAAGGCCGGTGCGGGATTCGAGGACGCGCTGGAGAAGCAGCTGCGGGTGATCCTCGCCCAGAACCTGGACCTCGTGGCGCTCCAGGAGACCGCCGGCACCGCCGCCACCACCCTGGCCACCGCGCTCGGCTGGTACGTGTACCAGAGCGCGGGGAGCGTCGGCATCGTCAGCCGCTACCCGCTCGGTGAGATCACCGCAGCCACCGCGGAGCTGCCGGCCGCCGGCGTCACCGTGCAGCTGCCGGGCAACCGCAGCATCCGGTTCTGGGCCGCGCACCTGGACGAGGCCGACTACGGCCCGTACGCGGTGCAGGACGGCCGCACCGCCGAGGCCACCACCGCGAGCGAGAGCGCCTCCACCCGCGGCAAGCAGGCCACCGCGCTGGCCGCCCTGCTGAAGGCCGAGCTCGCCGCCCGCAAGGTCGTGGTGCTGGCCGCCGACCTGGCCTCGCCCTCGCACCTGGACTGGACGCCCGCCACCGCCGCCGCGCACAGCGGCGTCACCGCGCTCAACTGGCCGGTCACCGTGGCCCTGCAGAACGCCGGACTGGTCGACGCGTACCGGACGGCGCACCCCGACCCGGCCGCCTCGCCGGGCAACACCTGGTCCGTGACCCGGCGCACCCGCGGCACCAAGGCCGAGCCGCAGGACCGGATCGACCAGATCCACTTCGCCGGCCGGCTGGTCCTGGTCGAGGCGCACACGCTGGTCACCGGCTGGCCGCAGCCCGAGCCCTCGGCCGCCGCCAACGAGTGGCCCTCGGACACCGCCGCCGCCGTCGCCACCTTCACCTTCTGAGAGGCCGACCGATGACCCCCCAGCTCAGCCGCCGCACCTTCGTGTCGGCCACCGCAGCCGCCGGCGCGGCCACCCTGACCGGTCTGGCCGGCGCCACCGAGGCCGAGGCGAAGGCCAAGCCGACGTCCGGCACCGTGGCGGACGTCAAGCACGTGGTGATCCTGATGCAGGAGAACCGCTCCTTCGACCACTACTTCGGCACCCTCAACGGCGTCCGCGGCTTCGCCGA
>NZ_JBEZIR010000128.1:0-25820 GCF_040651175.1 Kitasatospora sp. NPDC048540 | reverse complement strand
TCGCGGTCCGCGGCGGCATCCTGGACGTCTTCCCGCCGACCGAGGAGCACCCGCTGCGGGTGGAGTTCTGGGGCGACGACGTCGAGGAGATCCGGTACTTCAAGGTCGCCGACCAGCGGTCGCTGGAGATCGCCGAACACGGTCTGTGGGCCCCGCCCTGCCGGGAGCTGCTGCTCACCGAGCAGGTGCGGGCGCGGGCCGCCGCGCTGGCCGCGGACCACCCGGAGCTGGCCGAGATCCTGGACCGGATCGCCCAGGGGATCGCGGTCGAGGGCATGGAGTCGCTGGCACCGGTCCTGGTGGACGACATGGAGCTGCTGCTCGACGTCCTGCCGCAGGGCTCGATCGCGGTGGTCTGCGACCCCGAGCGGGTCCGCACCCGGGCCGCCGACCTGGTGGCGACCAGCCAGGAGTTCCTGCAGGCGTCCTGGGTGGCGGCGGCGGCCGGCGCGGACCGGCCGATCGACATCGAGCAGATCGACGTGTCGGCCGCCTCGCTGTGGTCGCTGGCCGACGTGCGCGAGCACGCCGCCGCGATCGGCCTGCCCTGGTGGTCGGTCAGCCCGTTCGCCACCAGCGACGCCGGACTGGACGGGATCCTGGAGTTCGACCCGGGCACGCTCACCCTCGGCATGCACGCCGTCGAGGCGTACCGCGGCGACACCGCCCGCGCCATCGCCGACGCCAAGGAACGGCTGGCCGCCGACTGGCGGGTCGTCATGGTGACGGAGGGCCACGGCCCGGCGTCCCGGCTGGCGGAGGTGCTCGGCAACGAGGGCATCGCGGCCCGGCTGGTCGCCGACCTCGCCGAGGCGCCCACCCGGGACGTCGTGTACGTCTCCTGCGGCTCGATCGAGCACGGCTTCGTCGACGAGACGCTGAAGCTGACCGTCATCACCGAGACCGACCTGTCCGGCCAGCGCTCCTCCACCAAGGACATGCGCCGGATGCCGTCCCGGCGCCGCAACGCCATCGACCCGCTGGCGCTGGCCGCCGGCGACTACGTGGTGCACGAGGCGCACGGCGTCGGCCGGTACGTCGAGATGGTGCAGCGCACCGTGCAGGGCGCCACCCGCGAGTACCTGGTGCTGGAGTACGCGCCCGCCAAGCGCGGCCACCCCGGCGACCGGCTGTTCGTGCCGACCGACCAGCTCGACCAGGTCACCAAGTACGTCGGCGGCGAGGCCCCGACCCTGCACCGGCTCGGCGGCGCGGACTGGGCCAAGACCAAGCAGCGGGCCAAGAAGGCGGTCAAGGAGATCGCCGCCGACCTGATCAAGCTGTACTCGGCCCGGATGGCGGCCCCCGGCCACACCTTCGGCCCGGACACCCCCTGGCAGCGTGAGCTGGAGGACGCCTTCCCGTACGCGGAGACCCCCGACCAGCTGACCACCATCGCCGAGGTGAAGGCCGACATGGAGAAGTCGGTCCCGATGGACCGGCTGATCTGCGGCGACGTCGGCTACGGCAAGACCGAGATCGCGGTCCGGGCGGCCTTCAAGGCCGTCCAGGACGGCAAGCAGGTCGCCGTGCTGGTGCCGACCACGCTGCTGGTGCAGCAGCACTTCTCCACCTTCGCCGAGCGGTACGCCAACTTCCCGGTGGTGGTGAAGGCGCTGAGCCGCTTCCAGACCGACGCGGAGGCGAAGGCGGTGCTGGAGGGCCTGTTCGAGGGCTCGGTGGACGTGGTGATCGGCACCCACCGGCTGTTCTCCTCGGAGACCCGCTTCAAGGACCTCGGCCTGGTCATCGTCGACGAGGAGCAGCGCTTCGGCGTCGAGCACAAGGAGCAGCTGAAGAAGCTGCGGGCCAACGTCGACGTGCTGACCATGTCGGCGACCCCGATCCCGCGCACCCTGGAGATGGCGGTCACCGGCATCCGGGAGATGTCCACCATCACCACCCCGCCGGAGGAGCGGCACCCGGTGCTGACCTTCGTCGGCCCGTACGACGAGAAGCAGATCTCGGCCGCGATCCGGCGTGAACTGCTGCGCGAGGGCCAGGTCTTCTACATCCACAACCGGGTGGAGTCGATCGACAAGGCGGCGGCCCGGCTGAAGGACCTGGTGCCCGAGGCGCGGGTCGCCACCGCGCACGGGCAGATGGGCGAGACCCAGCTGGAGAAGGTCGTCGTCGACTTCTGGGAGAAGGAGTTCGACGTGCTGGTCTCCACCACCATCGTGGAGTCCGGCATCGACATCTCCAACGCCAACACCCTGATCGTGGAGCGCGGCGACACCTTCGGCCTGTCCCAGCTGCACCAGCTGCGCGGCCGGGTCGGCCGCGGCCGCGAGCGCGGCTACGCCTACATGCTGTACCCGCCGGAGAAGCCGCTCACCGAGACCGCGCACGAGCGGCTCGCCACCATCGCCCAGCACACCGAGATGGGCGCGGGCATGTACGTGGCGATGAAGGACCTCGAGATCCGCGGCGCGGGCAACCTGCTCGGCGGCGAGCAGTCCGGGCACATCGCCGGCGTCGGCTTCGACCTCTACATGCGGATGGTCGGCGAGGCGGTGGCCGAGTTCCGGGACTCGCTGGCGAGCGGTGGCGCCGAGCCGGAGGAGGAGCCGCTGGAGGTGAAGATCGAGCTGCCGGTCGACGCCCACGTGCCGCACGACTACGCCCCCGGCGAGCGGCTGCGCCTGCAGGCGTACCGCTCGATCGCCGCGGTCAACTCCGAGGACGACATCGTCCAGGTCCGCGAGGAGCTCACCGACCGGTACGGCAAGCTGCCCGAGCAGGTGGAGAACCTGCTGCTGGTGGCCGCGCTGCGGCTGTACGCCCGGCGCTGCGGGATCGGCGACATCACGCTGCAGGGCAACTTCGTCCGGTTCGGCCCGGTCGACCTGCGCGAGTCCCAGCAGCTGCGGCTGAACCGGCTCTACCCGCGCAGCCAGGTCAAGGCGGCCGCCGCCCAGCTGCTGGTGCCGCGGCCGAGCAGCGGCGGCCGGATCGGCGGCAAGCCGCTGGTCGGGCGGGAACTGCTGGCCTGGAGCCGGGAGTTCCTCACCACCATGTTCGACGACCTGGCGGGGGCGAAGAAGTAGCGGACGTCCGCGCGGGGCTGGTGGTGGCGGTACGGTGTGCGGCGAACCGCCACCACCCGCCACCACCTGGACAGGAGAGCGCATGTCCGGCCACCCGTACGGGCCGCCCGGCCACGCCGCCGGCGGCCCGCACCACCCGGCGCTGAAGGCCCTCTACGCCCTGCTGCCGCTGCTGACGGTGGGCCTGCTCGGCCTGGTCCCGTCGGTGGTGCTGGCCGCCCGCCGGCGCCGGCCCGCCGACCTCGCCGGTGCGGTCGTGATCGGCGCGGTGCAACTCGCCGTCTACGTCTGCCTGGGCCTGACCCCGGACAACAGCCAGGGCAGCCCGTACAGCATCGTCGGCGGGCTGCTGCTGATCGCCCTGGCGGTCGGCGCGCCGGTGCACTTCCTGGTGATGGACCGCGCCGCGGCCTGGTTCCCCGGCCGGCCTGCCCCGCACCCCGCCTTCCCGGCCCACCCGCAGCCGTACGGCCCGTCGTACGGGCAGCCGCACGCCCAGCCGTACCCGCAGCCCTACGGGCAGCCGGCCACCCCGCCGCCGACGCCGGGCGGCAACCCCTACGCCACGGGCGGATGACCCGTTCGGACCAAGGTCTGGCACCGCGCGGTCGGGCTCCCTATTGTCTGTCCCTGTCAGGAGAACCACCGGAGACCGCACCAGCCACAGCCGGACAACTGGAGGCCGCACGTGATCCGCACCCGCTCCGCCGCCCGCCGCACCGCCCAGGCGGTGGCCGGACTCTCCCTCGCCGTCCTGCTCGCCGCCTGCGCGAACACCCCGGCCCACCAGGGAGCCGCCGCGGTGGTCGGTGACGAACGGATCAGCGTGGCCACCGTCGAGGCGAAGGTCGCCGCGGTGCGGGACGCGTCCGCCGCCCGGCCCGGCGCGGCCCGCGCGGAACAGGCCGGCCTCGCCCGGCGTACCGTCGCGGAGCTGGTGCTCGACCGGGTGCTCGCCAAGGCCCTCACCGACCGCGGCCTCACCGTCTCCGCCACCGAGGTCGCGCAGGCCCGCGAGGCCGACGCGAAGCTGCTCGGCGGGCCCGACCAGCTGGCCGCCGAACTGCTCGGCAAGCAGGGCGTACCCGCCGTCGGCATCGACGACTTCTACCGCCAGCAGCTCGGCCTGCAGAAACTCGCCACCGCCGACGGCCAGGACGCCCGCTCGGCCGGCGGCGACGAGGCGATCCGCAAGGCCCTGGTGACCGCGGGCACCGCCCTGCGGATCGAGGTCAACCCGCGCTACGGACACTGGGACCCGGCCCAGATCGGCCTGACCGACACGGCCGACGACTGGCTGCCGACCAACAGCACCCTGTACTGACCTGTACCGACCTGTACCGACCTGTACCGACGGCCGGCACCGGGCCGAGGGCCGGGGGCCGGGGGCCGGGGTCCGGACGGGTAGGTTCGAAGCTGTGGACACTCCGAAGCTGACCCTGCTCACCACCACCCACCGGGTCGCCCCCGGCCTGCTCTCCTGGCCTGCCTGGCAGGCGCTGCACGCCGCCGGCCGGGTACTGGCCGCCGACCCGGCCCACCCCCAGCTGCCCGCCCTGCGACAGGCCGGGGTCGAGGTCGAGCTGATCGAACGCGGCACCGCGCCCGCTCTCGCCCGCCGCCTGGTCGAGGCCGCCCCGGTGCTCTGGCTGGGCAGCCCCGACGGCGACCCCGGACTGACCGACGCCCTGGCCCGGATCTCCGTGGAGGAGGCCGGTGCGGCGCCCGAGATCGAGCTGCTGCCCGGCTCGTACGACCTGCCCGGCGCCCGGCTGCTCGACCTGGCCTCGGTGATGGACCGGCTGCGCTCGCCGGGCGGCTGCCCGTGGGACGCCGAGCAGACCCACGCCAGCCTGGTGAAGTACCTGGTGGAGGAGGCCTTCGAGCTGGTCGAGGCGATCGAGGAGGGCGACCGCGAGACGCTCCGCGAGGAGCTCGGCGACGTGCTGCTGCAGGTCTTCTTCCACTCCCGGATCGCCGAGGAGCACCCCGAGGACCCGTTCTCCATCGACGACGTCGCCGGTGACATCGTCGACAAGCTGATGTACCGGCACCCGCACGTCTTCGGGGACGTCGACGCCACCGGGACCGCCCAGGTCGAGGCCAACTGGGAGCAGCTGAAGGCCGCGGAGAAGCAGCGCGAGTCCGTCCTGGACGGCGTACCGGCCGGACTGCCCTCGCTCGCCTATGCGGCGAAGCTGGTCTCCCGCGTCCGCCGGGCCGGCTTCACCGGCGTCCCCGACCAGCCGTGGACCCTGCCGTCCGCCGACCTCACCGACGAGAGCGCCGGCGCCCTGCTGCTGGCCGTCGCCCAGCGCGGCTACGACGCGGGCATCGACGTCGACGCGGCCCTCCGCGCGGCAGCCCGCCACTACCGCACCGCCATCCGCACAGCAGAAGGCCTCCCGGCCTGACCCCCCACCCCTGGAGGTGTGGGGAACTGCGCGAGGGCGGTAGGGCACGGGGGTGCACCCGGCGTCGCACGGGTGGGGTTGCTCGTACGTTGCCGTTGTTGAGCCGGGATGTCTTCCGCTTCGCGCAGTTCCTCGCGCCCCTTGGGGACGCTGCGCTGGGTTGCGGGTCCGTTGCTGTCGTTGAGCTGGGATGTCTCCCGCTTCGCGCAGTTCCTCGCGCCCCCGGAGGGGGCTGCGCTTGCGGGGGAGGGGCGCCGGAGGGTCAGCGCATGAAGCGCCGCGCCATCCCCGCCACGCAGGCGATGATCCGTTCGCTGCTGAGCCCCATCCGGTTGCGCTGGAAGTCGTAGAGCTCGGGCGCCAGCGGCGCGAGCAGCAGGTCGATGTGGGCGTCGGGGTCGGGGACGTCCGCGTCGACCAGCAGGGTGCGGATGTGGATCCGCCAGAAGCCGTACGCGCCCGAGGTGAAGCGGGCCGCCCCGGTCTCCGCGCCGAGCGCGAGCGGCAGGTGACGTTCCAGCAGGTCGATCGCGGCGACGTAGAACGCGGCGAGCCGCTCCCCGGGCGGTGCCCCGGGCCCCAAGGGGGGCGGGCCGCTGAGGAGTTGTTCCTGGAGCCGGTACTCGTGCTCGTCGAGGAGCGCGACCGCGACGGCGGCCGGGTCGGGGAAGCGCCGGTAGAGGGTGGCGCGGCCGACGCCGGCGGCCTTGGCGAGCTGGTCCATGGTGATGGTGGCCGGGTCTCTGGTGGCGAACAGCTCCTCGGCCGCGGCCAGGATCTGGGCGCGGTTGCGCGCGGCATCGGCCCGTTCACGGGGCTTCGCCTGCGCCGGGGGAGTGGGGACCGGCAGGCCTGTTGTCATGGCCAGATCGCGTCGGTGCTGCCCGCTGTGCATGTTTTCGAGCTTACTACCAGGCGCAGAAGAAACTGAGCCGACTGTCCACTTAGCCCTTTCAGGTGTACTGTAAATGGACACACTGTCCGTTTAACTGGGAGAGGACGAGGTCATGCACAGCGCGCTGCTTGCCGTGGCCCTGCTGGTCGGCTGCTTGTTGGCCGTCCAGGCGTCGGTGAACCTCCAGCTGAACTCCGCGGTCGGGACGCCCTACGGCGCCTCCACCGTGCAGCTCAGCGTCGCCACCGGCATTCTGATCATCATCGCCGCCGTCTTCGGCACCCTGGGCGCGTTGGGCAAGCTCTCGGATGTCGACGGCTGGCACCTGCTGGGCGGCCTGGCCAGCCCGCTCTACATCACCAGCGGCATCCTGCTCTTCCCACGGCTCGGCGCGCTGGTGAGCGTCGGACTCTTCGTCACCGGGCAGATGTTCGCCTCGCTCGGGATCGACCTGCTCGGCCTGTTCGGTCTGGAGAAGAAGCCGCTCGGCGTGGGCATCGTGCTCGGTGCGCTCGCCGTCCTGGTCGGGATCGTGGTGATCGTCCGCGGCCAGTTGCGGGCGGCCGCCGCGGCCGCGCCGGGCGCCGCCCAGCTGAGCGGTGCGGCCCGGGTGGGCTGGCTGGCGCTGGGCATCGTGGCCGGTGGCGTCCTGCCGATCCAGGGTGCGATCAACGCCAAGCTGCGGGCCGACCTGAACGCGCCGATCACCGTCGCCGCGATCAGCTTCACGGTCGCCACCGTCACCATCGCCGTGGTGCTGATCGCGCTGCGCGCCACCAACCGCACGCCCGCGCCCAAGGTCGCGCCGCTGAAGAAGATGCCCTGGTGGGGCTGGTTGGGCGGGGCCTGCGCGGCCGCGTACGTGACCGGCACCTTCATGCTCATCCCCAGCATCGGCGCCGCCGTGACGGTCGCGCTCACCGTGACCGGCCAGCAGCTCACCTCCGCCGTGATCGACCACAACGGCCTGTTCCGGCTGCCGAAGCGGGCGCTGAACTCCTCCCGCCTGATCGGTCTGGTCTGCCTGATCGGCGGCTCGCTGGCGATCCAGCTGTCCTGAACCGCCCGGTGTTGTCCTGACGGCCCGTCCCGTCGACGTCCAGCTCGGAGGTCCCATCCATGAGAGACAGTTACCAGGCCGGCCCCGGCATCCAGGTGATCCCGTCGGACCTGCCGATCCCGGGCCTCGGCCTGCAGGCGGTCAACGCGTTCCTGGTGCACGGCGCCGAGCCGTTCCTGGTCGACACCGGGATGCCGGTGGACCGGGAGGGCTTCCTGAAGGCGCTCTGGGAGCTGATCGACCCGGCCGACCTGCGCTGGCTGGTGGTCACCCACGACGACCGCGACCACACCGGCAGCCTGGCCGCGGTCCTGGAGGCGGCGCCGCAGGCCCGGCTGGTCACCAACCCGATATCGCTGACGCGGCTCGGCGAGGAATTCCACATTCCTGGTGACCGTGTGGTCACGGTTAATCCGGGGGGCACCTGGAAACTCCCGGACCGGACGATCAGCTTCCATCGTCCACCGACCTACGATTCGCCGGGGACCGTCGCGCTGTTCGATCATTCGGACGGCACCCTGTACAGCTCGGACAGTTTCGGCACGGTGGTGTCGGAGCCCGCCGAGCATCTCTCGGAAATACCGGAGGACGAGTTCTTCTCGGGATTCTCCATACTCAACCGGGCCATCGCGCCGTGGACGGCGCTGGCCGACGAGGAGAAGTTCCGGGCGGCGCTGAAGAAGATCGCCGGCCTGCGGCCGGCCCGGCTGCTCAGCGCCCACGGCCCGACGGTCGAGGGCCGGGTGGACGACCTGTTCGCCGCGATGTCCGAGATCCCCTCGCTCCCCGCCTGGCTCGCCGACGCGGACCTGGACCTCGACGCGGCGCTGGCCGCGCACGAGGCCGGGTCCCCGGCCCGGTCATGAGCCCCGGACCGCACCGCCGTCCCGGCGCGTCCCGGACGGACCGGCAGGCCGGCGCCGCCCCGGCGGCACCCGTACCCACCTCCGTTCCCGCACCCGCACGTGCACCATCCGCACCATCCGACAGGAGCCACCCCATGCCCGAAGCCGACCTGACCCCGCCGCCCGGCGTCATCACGGTCTTCTCCGACATCTGGTGTTCGTTCGCGCACATCGCCGTCCACCGCCTGCACACCGCCCGCACCCGGCTCGGCCTGGACGGCAAGGTCTGGTTCGACCACCGGGCCTTCCCGCTGGAGCTGCTGAACAACGCCCCGAGCCCGCGCCCGGGCACCGACAGCGAGGTGGCCCGCAACGCGAGCCTGGAGCCGGGTGCCGGCTGGCAGCTGTGGCAGGCGAAGGACTGGCTGTACCCGTCGACCACGCTGCCTGCGCTGGAGGCGGTCCAGGCCGCCAAGGCGCAGAGCTTCCGGGCCGCGGAGCAGCTGGACCTGGCGCTGCGCCGGGCGTTCTGGGCCGAGTCCCGCTGCATCAGCAACCGCAAGGTGATCCTGGAGGCCGCCCGCGAGGCCGAGGTGGTCGACGTGGCCCAGCTGGAGTCGGCGCTGAACGACGGCCGGGCCCGCGCCGAGCTGTCCGCGCAGGCGGCGCTCTCGGCGTCGGACCGGGTCAACTGCAGTCCGCACCTGTTCCTGCCGGACGGCACCGACCACGCCAACCCGGGCATCAAGGTGCGCTGGGAGGGCGGCTACGGCATCGGCTGGCCGGTCATCGAGAGCGATGACCCGAAGGCCTTCGACGACCTGCTCCAGCGCGCCGCCGCGGTCTGATCCGAGCCCGCTCGGAACGTATTTTCATAGCCTGCCAGGAATAGGCATCCCGGGATCCTCGGGGTGCCTATTCGTGCTGCCCGAACCGATCAATCACGAATCGATCTCGACGGCTGAATGTAAATTCAAAGTTATCGTTCTGTTACCCACAGCCCCGGTGGATCTCCTCTAGGGTGAAGCTCGAAGATTCGAGGATCGATCGAGTGATCGAATCTTCGCCATCCGCATTTCGATCAGCAGCAAGGGGGATATTGCTATGTCGAATACGAGCACCTCCGACGTCAGCTCCTTCGTGGACCTGACCCAGCACGAGATCGAAGCGCTGAAGACCAGGTTCAACCTGGCCGATGCGCACACCCACCAGCGCCAGTCGGCGAGCCAGGACAAGATCGTGGGCCGGCTGCCGGAGCTCTGGTACGAGTCGGAGCAGAACCAGCAGGCCTACTTCGAGGCGCAGTTCGTCGACGCCTTCTTCCGCCTGCACCGCCAGCCCACCGCCCGTGCGATGGGCCGGACCCTGCTCTCCTACTCGGCCAGCGTGGCGACCATGGTCGCGGCGATGTACCTGAAGCGCCGGGAGATGACGGTCTCGCTCATCGAGCCCTGCTTCGACAACCTCACCGACCTGCTGCGCAACATGCAGGTCCCGTTGAAGCCGCTCCCGGAGCAGACCCTGGCCGAGACGGCCGGCATCTACGACGGCCTGGTCGCCAATGTCGAGACCGATGCCATCTACCTGGTGGACCCGAACAACCCGACCGGCTTCACCCTGCTCGCCCAGGGCCTGGACGGCTTCCGCGAGGTCATCCGCTACTGCGTCGACCACGACAAGCTGCTGATGATCGACTTCTGCTTCGCCTCCTTCGCGCTGTGCGACCCGGAGATCGGGCGGGTGGACGTCTACCAGCTGCTGGAGGACTCCGGCGTCACCTACATGGTGATCGAGGACACCGGGAAGACCTGGCCGATCCAGGACGCCAAGTGCGCCATGATCACCGCCAGCCGGAACATCCACGAGGACGTCTACAACCTGCACACCAGCGTCCTGCTGAACGTCTCGCCGTTCGTCCTCAACATGGTGACCCAGTACATCGAAGACTCCATCGAGGACGGCTTCGAGTCGGTCCGCGAGATCATCACCCAGAACCGCCGGGCCGCCGAGTGGGCGCTGGACGGCGCGGTGCTGGAGTACCAGACGCCGGTGGTCAACACCAGCGTCGCCTGGTTCCGGATCAAGCCCGAGCACCTCACCGCCTCGGCCCTGCAGGCCGAGCTGTACGACTCCGAGGTGTACGTGCTGCCCGGCACCTTCTTCTACTGGAACGAGCCCAGCCGCGGCGAGCGCTTCATCCGCCTGGCGCTGGCCCGGGAGCCCAAGGTGTTCGCCTCGGCGATGGAGCGGCTGCGTGAGGTGCTGAAGCGTCATGAGCAGAGCTGAGACCTTCATCGACGGCACCGCCTTCATGGCGATGCACAGCAGCGACGAGGCCGTCCGCCGGAGCTTCAAGGCGTTCTTCGCCGGCCGGCTCAGCGACCGGGTGGTGCTGAACCTGGAGCAGGTCGGCTGGTGCGACAACCTGGTCTGGCAGTACTCCCGGCAGGTCCAGGACGCCTACTACCCGTTCATGGACAACCTCCACACCGACATGCGGATCGACCGGATCGGCTACTCGGAGGAGGACCTCGCGGCCGCGGCGGCCGACCCCGCGCTCACCGGACTGCCGCTCATCAAGCGGCTGCTGGTCGGCCAGGTCGCCAACCGCGGGGGCACCCTGGTCACGGCCGACCCGGAGCTGCTCGCCTGCACCGGGCTGCCCGTCACCGCCCTGCCCCTGCCGGCCGTGGAGCCCGTCTTCCCCGGCCTGCTGGAGCCGCTCTACCAGGACTCGCTCGCCCTGCGGGTGGCGTCCTTCGGACCCCAGGAGACGTCATGACGTACACCGGAACCATCGCACCGCTGGTCACCCCGGTGGACGCCGAGGGCCGGGTCCACGAGGCGAGCGTGGCCGGGCTGATCGCCTCGATCCGGGCGGAGGTCACCGGCCTGATGCCGGCCCTGAGCTCCGGCGAGGGCTGGAAGCTGACCGAGACCCAGTGGCGTGACATGGTCACCTACGCGGTCCGGTACGCGGACGGCCTGCCGGTGCTGGCCGGCATCCACCTGCCCGACACCGACGCGGTGATCGAGCGGGCGAAGGTCGCCCTCGCCCTCGGGGCCGCCACCGCGGTGGTGACCACCCCGTTCCGCTCGGACATCACGCAGGAGGAGATCTACCTCCACTACCGGCGGATCCGCGAGGCGGTGGACATCCCGCTCTTCCTCTACAACGAGGAGGCGGTCTCCGGGAACAAGATCGAGCTGGCCACCCTGCTGCGGATCTGCGAACTCCCGGGCATCGTCGGGATCAAGGAGTCCAGCGGCTCCGCCGAGTACACCCGGCAGGCGGCCGCCGCGCTCTCCATCCCGGTCTTCGAGGGCTGGGAGAACCTGCTCTCCGACGTCCCCGGCATCGCCGGCATGGTCGGCCCGCTGGCCAACCTGGACCCCGCGCTGTGCAACGCGGTCCTGGTCGACCCCGCGCCCGACGTGCAGAAGAAGGTCGACGAGGCCTGCGAGCGCTACGGCATCTTCCGCGACGACTGGTACCGCTACGTCAAGGAGGAGCTGCACCGCCGCGAGGTCATCGCCTTCCCGGACGTGGTGGCGGAGCGGTGACCGCCGCCCTGGAGACCGAGGCCGACGCCGGACTCCGGGACCAGCGCAGGCTGTTCCGGCTGAACCGCCGGCTGCCAAGCGCCGAGGAGTACGGCTGGATGCGGGCCGCCGAGGACGCCTGGATCGGCCGGCTGGCTGCCGAACACGTCGCCGCGGCGCCGGAGTTCGGATCGCTGGCCGACCTGGTCAAGGCGCTCGGCGAACTGCACGCGGCCGAGCAGGCGGACATCCCGGCCAGCCAGGACTACCTGGCGCTGTCCGCCACCCTGGAGGAGTTCAAGGCGGTGGTCGGGCAGTTCGCGGTCGATGGCCTGATCGAGTCCCAGCCGCTGCTGCCGGTGGTGCCCCGGCTGCCGTACCGCGCGGGGATGGCCGTCTTCCGGGTGCTGATCGACGAACTCGGCTGCGGCAACGAGGACCAGGCCCACTCCCAGCTGTACCGGGACCTGCTCACCGAACTCGGGATGTCCCTGGACCTGGACGACTACATCGACGGGACCGGAGCCGCCGGCCTCGCCTACGTCAACCTCTTCCACTGGCTGGCCGCACGGGCCGAGTCGCCGGAGTACTTCCTCGGCGCCTACGCCTACTTCGAGGCCAGCGTGCTGTACGGCTTCCAGGGCTTCGCCCAGGCGGCCAAGCGGCTCGGCATCGAGCACCACCAGTACTTCACCGAGCACCTGTACATCGACCAGTACCACAGCCGCCAGATGCGCGGCGCGATCAAGGCCTACGACGAGGAGGCCGGCGCCGACCTCGCCAAGGTCTGGGCCGGCGTCACGCTCACCAGCGCGATCGTCGCCGAGGCCAACGAGGCCGCGATCACGCTGGCCCGGACGGGGGCGGTGCGATGAGCACCGACACCCCCACCCGGATCCGGCAGGTCACCGAGGAACTGGTCCTGGTGGAGCTGTCCGGCCGCCGGGTCCTGGTCCAGGCCTCCTGCCCGCACCGCAAGGGCCGGCTGCTGTTCGGGTACGTGGACGAGCGCAACCTGCGCATCCGCTGCCCGCTGCACAGCTCGACCTTCGACCTCGACTCGGGCCGGCGCACCGCCGGACCGGCCTGCGACCCGCTCAGGGTGGTCGCGGTGGTCGCGGACGGCTCGGACGGCACCGACGAGGCCGCCGCGCTGGCCGGCGGGGCGAGGTGACGGCGGACCGCCGTGAACTGTCCGACCTGGGGGCCGCCACCCGCGGCCCCCAGGTCGAGCAGCACGGCATCGACCCCATCCCCGAGTCCGAACGGACCTCCGGGCCCGGCGAGTTCGGCTGGATCTGGTCCTCCGCCCAGTTCTGCTTCGGCACCGTCGTGCTCGGCGCGCTGCCGGTCAGCTACGGCCTGGGCTGGTGGGCCGCCTGCACCGCGATCCTGGCCGGGGTTGCGGTCGGCACCCTGATGGTGCTCCCGCTGGTCCGGTTCGGCCTGCGGACCGGGCTCAACGACCCGATGGCCAGCGGCGCGCACTTCGGCGTCCGCGGCCGGGCGCTGGGCAACGTGATCACCATCGCGGTGGCGATCGGCTTCTTCGCCATCTCGGTCTGGACCGGCGGCACCGCTGTCATGGTCGCCGCCCACGAACTGCTCGGCACCCCGGTCGGCCGCGGCCCGCTGGCACTGGCGATGCCCGCGGCCGCGGTGGCGGTGGTCCTGGTCGCCGCCCTCGGGCACAACGCCCTGGTCCGCACCTACAAGGCGACCGCCGTGCTCGGCGGCCTGATGCTGCTGTTCCTGGTCGTCGTGCTGGTACCCGGGTTCGACCCGGGCTACGGCGGCGGGGACCTGGTCCTCGGCAGCCAGGGCACCACCTGGCTGCTGGCGGCCACCTCCTCGGCGGCCGCACCGCTCTCGTACGCCACCTTCCAGGGCGACTACAGCCGCTACATGTCCGGGCGCCGCGGCGACCGGCCGGTGCTGTGGTGGGCCGGCGGCAGCATGTTCCTCACCTGCGTCGCCGCCCTGCTGGTCGGCGCGTACGTGACGACCTTCTTCCCCACCGACCCGCTCTGGCTGCAGGGCCTGACCGACGCCGTACCGGGCTGGAGCGTCCCGGTGATCGTGGTGTTCGGCCTGGTCGGCACCCTCCCGCAGGGCGGCCTGTGCCTCTACGCGGCCGGGCTGTCCGTCAACTCGCTGTTCTGGCGCACCTCACGGGCCGCCGCCACGCTCGCCGTGGCGGTGCCCTCGATCCTGGCCCTGTACCTCGGCGCGGTGGTGTACGACGCGATGGACTCGATGTCCGCGTTCGTCTCGCTGCTGCTCACCGCGGTGGCGCCGTGGGCGGCCGTGCTGACGGCCGGCTACCTGCTGCGCCGGGGCCGTTACCGGCCGGCCGAGCTCGCCCCGGCCGACGCCCCGGCGGGCCGCTACTGGTACACCCGGGGGCTCAACCCCCGGGCGGCGGCGGCCTTCCTCACCGGCGCGGTGCTCGGCGTGCTCTGGGTCAACAACCCGCTGTACGTCGGCCCGCTGGCCGAACTGACCGCGGGCGTCGACCTCAGCCTGCCGGTCTCCTTCGGCGCCGCGGCACTGCTGTACGTGCTGCTGGTCCGGCTGTCGCCGGAGCCGGGCGAGAGCCCGGCCGGGCCGCCCGAACGGTACCTGCCGCTCAGCGCCCCGGCGCTGCCACGGCAGTCCCGCTCCCGGCCGGCGCCCGACGCTGGGCCGGCACGACCTCGCTGATCGCCTCGCCGACCAGCGCGAGCAGCTCGGCCAGCGGGTCGAGGTGGTCGGGCAGGTCGGCGAGCGCCACGATCCGCTCGCCGTCCGGTCCGGCCACCGCGAACAGGTCGATCGGACCCAGGTGCTTGCGGGCGGTCTCCACCAGCGCGGCGACGTCGCTGGGCTGGTGGACGTCCGCACTCACCCCGACCACCGGGCAGCCCGGCCGGTCCAGCTCGGCGGCGAGGTCCTCGGCGACGCCGGGGTGGAGATCCGCGATCAGCAGCCCGGCCGCGCCCGCGGCGGCGAACCGGCGGGCGAGACCCGCCCCCGAACCTCCGCCGAGCACCGCGATGACCACCACTGCCCCGGCTACTCGCATGGCCTGCTCCTCCTTGAGCGAAACCGCCGCGGGCCGCACCGCACCGCGGCCCACACATGGCTGTCGGAGGATCGTAGACACGCGGCGACCCTCCGCAACAGGGATTACCCGCCAGGTGACCAGACTCACGCCCGCGCAGGCAAAGGTTACGGTCGTGCCATGCCGGAACCAGTCGAGTCCACCCAGCCGGAGCTCTTCACGTGGGAGTTCGCCGCCGACCCCTACCCCGCGTACGCCTGGCTGCGCGAGCACGCCCCCGTGCACCGCACCACGCTCCCCAGCGGCGTGGACGCCTGGCTGGTGACGCGCTACGCGGACGCCCGGCAGGCGCTCGCGGACGGCCGGCTGTCCAAGAACCCGGCGCACCACAGCGGGCAGGCGCACCGCAGCGGCCGGGTCGGCATCCCGGGCGAGCGCCAGGCCGACCTGATGACCCACCTGCTGAACATCGACCCGCCGGACCACACCCGGCTGCGCCGCCTGGTCTCCAAGGCCTTCACCCCGCGCCGGGTCGCCGAGTTCGAGCCGCGGGTGCAGCACCTCACCGATCGGCTGATCGACGACTTCGCGGCCCGCGGCTCGGCCGACCTGATCCACGAGTTCGCCTTCCCGCTCCCCATCTACGCGATCTGCGACCTGCTCGGCGTACCGCCCGAGGACCAGGACGACTTCCGGGACTGGGCCGGGATGATGATCCGGCACGGCCGCGGCCCGCGCGGCGGAGTGGCCCGGGCGGTCAAGAAGATGCGCTCGTACCTGCTGGAACTCATCCACCGCAAGCGCGCCGACCTCGGCGACGACCTGATCTCCGGGCTGATCAGGGCCAGTGACCACGGTGAGCACCTGACCGAGAACGAGGCCGCGGCGATGGCCTTCATCCTGCTCTTCGCCGGCTTCGAGACCACCGTCAACCTGATCGGCAACGGCCTGTACGCGCTGCTGCGCAACCCCGCCCAGCGCACCCTGCTGCAGGACTCGGTGGCACGCGGTGAGCGGGAGCTGCTGGCCACCGGGGTGGAGGAACTGCTCCGCTACGACGGACCGGTGGAGCTGGCCACCTGGCGGTTCGCGACCCGTCCGCTGACCATCGGCGGGGTGGACATCCCGGTCGGCGACCCGGTGCTGGTGGTGCTGGCCGCCGCCGACCGGGACCCGGCCCGCTTCGCCGCCGAGAACACCCTCGACCTGGCCCGCAAGGACAACCCCCACCTGGGTTTCGGCCACGGCATCCACTACTGCATCGGGGCGCCGCTGGCCCGGCTGGAAGGACAGCTGGCCATCGCCACCCTGCTGACCCGGCTCCCCGACCTCACCCTGGCGGCCGAACCGGAGAGCCTGCGCTGGCGCGGCGGACTGATCATGCGGGGGCTGCGCGAGCTGCCGGTGGCGTTCTCGGCACACCCCTGACGGTGTGTCGGTCCGCGTGTCGGACGGTGATTTTCTCGCCGTCCGAATGACTATCAACTCGGACATATAGGGACGGTTGGTGGGCGATCTTTGACGGTTCGTAATTTCTCCGTGATGGCGGCGATATGAGCTTGTGATTGGCACATACGTCTGCCTAACCTCCGGGAAGCTCGCAGTCGCGGGCCCCGGACGCGGAACGCCGAATCCTGTCCCCGCGCCCCGGGAAGCCGACCAGAACCAGGACAGGGGCGGGGGACCCAGGTTTGCGCCGTCGCCCCCCGACGGCTAGGGGTGAAGCCGCCGACGCGGGCAGGAGCACTCGTTCCCGCCCCGCCGAGACGGCCGGGCCACCACCTCCCGGTCCGAACCCGACAGCTCACCTCGCAGGCGTGCGGAGAGGGAATCCACATGCTCTTCACCGGTACGGGCCGTCACCGTCGTTGGAACCGGGCCGAGAAGGCCATCGCCGCAGCAGGCGTGGCCGGGGTCGGTCTGGCACTGCCACTGCTCGCCGCCCAGGGCGCGACCGCAGCCCCCGTCTCCACCTGGGAGAAGGTCGCCCAGTGCGAGAGCGGCGGCAACTGGAGCATCAACACCGGCAACGGCTTCTACGGCGGACTGCAGTTCACCTCCGACACCTGGCGCTCGTTCGGCGGCGTGAAGTACGCCGCCCAGGCCCACCAGGCCACCAAGAGCCAGCAGATCGCCGTCGCCGAACGGGTGCTGGCCGCCCAGGGCCCCGGCGCCTGGCCGGTCTGCTCCCGCCGGGCCGGGCTGGCCAAGGGCGGCCCGCACCAGCAGGCGGACGCCGACCCCTCGTCCCGCAGCGCCGCCGCCCCGCCGGTCGAGCGCGCCTCCGAGCCGTCCTCCGAGGCCCCCGACGACCAGGGCGGCGAGTACACCGTCGGCCCCGGTGACACCCTGTCCGCCATCGCCGAGGCCCAGCGGCTGGCGGGCGGCTGGGAGCAGCTCTACCACGCCAACCGGGCCGTGATCGGCGCCGACCCGGACCTGATCGAGCCCGGCCAGGTCCTGCGGCTGGGCTGACCCGGGCCCGGCGCGGCCAGGCCGTCCCGGCGACGGTTCGGCAGGTACGGCCTGGTTTGCGGGCATTCAGGTGAACTACCGGCGAGTAGCCGGGCCACACGGTGAGACGGTGCCGAGGTCTGCGCGGCCCCGGCTCCGGGTGCGGTTAGGCTCTGGTCGTAACGACAACACATCCCGCTTCCGCAAGGAGATGCCTCGTGCCGTCCATTGATGTCGTCGTAGCCCGTGAGATTCTCGACTCGCGCGGCAACCCCACGGTCGAGGTCGAGGTCGGGCTCGACGACGGGAGCACGGGCCGCGCCGCCGTCCCGTCCGGCGCCTCCACCGGTGCCTTCGAGGCGCTGGAGCTGCGGGACGGTGACAAGAACCGCTACTTCGGCAAGGGTGTCGAGAAGGCCGTCCTGGCCGTCATCGAGCAGATCGGCCCGGAGCTGGTCGGCTACGACGCCACCGAGCAGCGCCTGATCGACCAGGCCATGCTCGACCTGGACGCCACCCCGGACAAGTCCTCGCTCGGCGCCAACGCGATCCTCGGCGTCTCCCTCGCCGTGGCGCACGCCGCCTCCGAGGCCTCCGACCTCCCGCTGTTCCGCTACCTCGGCGGCCCGAACGCGCACGTGCTGCCCGTTCCGATGATGAACATCCTCAACGGCGGGTCGCACGCGGACTCCAACGTCGACATCCAGGAGTTCATGATCGCCCCGATCGGCGCGGAGTCCTTCTCCGAGGCCGTCCGCTGGGGCGTCGAGGTCTACCACACGCTCAAGGGCGTGCTGAAGGAGCGCGGCCTGTCCACCGGCCTCGGCGACGAGGGCGGCTTCGCGCCGAACCTGGACTCCAACCGCGAGGCGCTCGACCTCATCGTCGAGGCCATCAAGAAGGCCGGCTACACCCCGGGCAAGGACGTCGCGCTCGCACTGGACGTCGCCTCCTCCGAGTTCCACAACGACGGCGCCTACACCTTCGAGGGCAAGGCGATCTCCTCCGCCGAGCTCATCGACTACTACGCCGAGCTGGTCGCCGCGTACCCGCTGGTCTCCATCGAGGACCCGCTGGACGAGTCGGACTGGGACGGCTGGAAGGCCATGACCGAGAAGCTCGGCGACAAGGTCCAGCTGGTCGGTGACGACCTGTTCGTCACCAACCCGGAGCGTCTGCGCCGCGGCATCGAGACCGGCACCGCCAACGCGCTGCTGGTGAAGGTCAACCAGATCGGCTCGCTCACCGAGACCCTGGACGCCGTCGAGCTGGCCCAGCGCAACGGCTACCGCTGCATGATGTCGCACCGCTCCGGTGAGACCGAGGACGTCACCATCGCCGACCTCGCCGTCGCCACCAACTGCGGCCAGATCAAGACCGGCGCCCCGGCCCGCTCCGAGCGCGTCGCCAAGTACAACCAGCTGCTGCGCATCGAGGAGATCCTCGACGACGCCGCCGAGTACGCGGGCCGGGGCGCGTTCCCCCGCTTCCGCGCCGCGGAGTAATCAAGCACAGCCGCTCCGCGGAGTAACAAGCACAGCCGCTCCGCGGAGTAACGCGTAACGAGCGCAGCTGCCGCGAACACGGTCGCCCGCTGTACCGGTGCCCCGGTCCTCACCCCGTAGGGTGGAGGCCGGGGCACCGGCGCGCAGGCCCCGCACACCACGGGGAGGGGTACCAGATGGCCAGGTGGAGGATCCCGGGGCTCCCGGCGCGGCCGCGGTTCACCAGCCGGGCCACGATCCTGGTGCTCGTCCTGTGTTCCCTGGTGGCGATACTCGCCTACCCGGCCCGCCAGTTCATCGCGCAGCGGTCCGAGCTCGCGGAGCAGCGGGCCCGGGCCGAACAGGTCAGGCAGCAGGTCGAGCAGCTCACCCGGGACCGGGCCCGCTGGCAGGACCCGGAGTACGTGAAGGCCCAGGCCCGGGAGCGGCTGCACTACGCGGTGCCCGGCGAGACGCCGTTCGTGTCGGTGGACCCGTCGCCCTCGGCGGCCGTCAAGTCCTCGTCGACCGGTGCGGCGCCCGCCGCCCAGGCGAAGGCCCTCAAGCCGTGGTACGCCGGATTCTGGGAGTCGGTCGACCTGGCCGACGCGGCCTCGCCCCGGACCGGGCCCGAAGCCGGAGCCGTACCCGCACCCGCAGCCGGGCGCTGACCCCGGCCGCCGATCCCGGCCGCCGGCCCGGAGCACCGAAGCACACCCCCCGAACCCCCGCCCCTCACGAAGACAGACCGCTGATGACCACTGAGCACACCCCCGTTGCCGATTCCGATGTCGCCGCCATCGCCGCCCAGCTCGGCCGCGTGCCGCGCGGCCTGCGCGGGGTCGCCCACCGCTGCCCCTGCGGCAACCCGGACGTCGTGGAGACGGCGCCGCGGCTGCCGGACGGTACGCCGTTCCCCACGCTGTACTACCTGACCTGCCCCAAGGCAGCCTCGCTGATCGGCACCCTGGAGGCCGACGGGGTGATGAAGGACCAGAGCGCGCGGCTGGCCGAGGACCCGGAGCTGGCCGCCGCCTACCAGAAGGCGCACGAGGACTACATCGCCCGCCGGGACGCGATCGAAGTGCTGGAGGGCTTCCCGAGCGCGGGCGGCATGCCGGACCGGGTGAAGTGCCTGCACGTGCTGGTCGGCCACGCGCTGGCGGCAGGTCCCGGCGTCAACCCGCTGGGCGACGAGGCGATCGGGATGCTGGAGGACTGGTGGGCCAAGGGCCCGTGTGTCTCCCCGGCCGAGGTCGAGGCCAGCGCTGCCCGGGTCGCCGAGCAGCGGGCCGCCGCCGAGGACCACGCGGCCGTGATCGCCGCCAAGGAGCAGAAGACCGCCGAGCGGGCCGCCAAGCGGGCGCAGGCGGAGGAAGAGGGCCAGTGACCGTCACCAGGGTCGCCGCGATCGACTGCGGCACCAACTCCATCCGGCTGCTCATCGCCGACCTCGACCCGGCCACCGGGGAGATCACCGACCTGGACCGCCGGATGGTGATCAACCGGCTCGGCCAGGACGTCGACCGCACCGGCCGGCTGACGCCCGAGGCGCTGGAGCGGACCTTCGCGGCCTGCCGCGAGTACGCCGGCCTGATCGCGGCGCACGGTGTCGGCCCCGGGCGGATCCGGCTGACCGCCACCAGCGCCTCCCGGGACGCCGCGAACGCCGGGGACTTCACCGCCGGGGTCAAGGACATCCTCGGCGTCGAACCCGAGGTGATCACCGGCGAGGAGGAGGCCCACCTGTCCTTCCTCGGCGCCACCAAGGAGCTCACCGGCACCGACCTGCCCACCCCTTACCTGGTCTTCGACCTGGGCGGCGGCTCCACCGAGTTCGTGCTCGGCGCAGCGGAGGTCCAGGCGGCCCGGTCGGTGAACATCGGCTGCGTGCGGATGACCGAGCGGCACTTCGGCGGGAGCGAGATCCCGACCCCGGATCAGATCGCCCGGGCCCGGGCGGACATCGGGGCCGCCCTGGACCTGGCCGCCGAGACGGTCCCGCTGGACGCGGCGGCCACCCTGGTCGGGGTGGCCGGCACCGTCACCACGATGGCCGGGATCGTGCTGGGGCTGCCCGCCTACGACTCCGGGCGGATCCACCACAGCCGGCTGAGCCTGGAGCAGGTCCGGGAGGTCTCGACCCGCCTGCTCGGCGCCACCCACGCCGAGCGCGCGGCGATCCCGGTGATGCACCCGGGCCGGGTCGACGTGATCGCGGCCGGTGCGCTGGTCCTGCTCGAGGTCATGGAGCGGACCGGCGCCGCCGAGCTGGTGGTCAGCGAGCACGACATCCTGGACGGCATCGCCTGGAGCATCGCCTCCTGAGCATCGCCCCCTGAGTATGGCCCCCTGAGCTGCCGTACCCCTTACCCGACCGGCCCCGGACCGGCCTCGACCGCCCCGGGGCCGGGTCGCGTGCGGCGCGTCGCGAGAAAGTTCGTGAATTTCTTCACATGGCGATCCGCCCTTTCGACGCACCCGCCCGTCCGCTCTGTCCGATATGCGGGACCGAAGGCCGTCCGGCCGGATCCCCCCGTGGATCCCAGGCGGGGCCTCCGGATCGCCGATGGAATCGAAATGAAGCCCGGGAACCTCGGGCGTACCGGGATCGTTGCTGCTCAGCAGGGCACTTCCGGCCGGGGCCCGCGCCGGATGCCACCGGGGGCGGTGGACGCCCCGTCCGGCCCCGCGATTGTGGCCGCGCAGTGTAGCAGAGGGTGTCCAGAGGGTTGTGACGGGCCTCACGAAGGGCGCTCGGGGCGGGGGTGGATACTTTCGGATATGAGCACCACGGAGCGTCCTCGCATCCTCATTGTCGGCGGTGGTTACGTCGGCCTGTATGCCGCGATGCGCATCCTCAAGAAGATGCGTTACGGCGAAGCGACCGTCACGGTCGTCGACCCGCGGCCGTACATGACGTACCTGCCCTTCCTTCCCGAGGCGGCCGGCGGCAACGTCGCGCCTCGCAACCTCGTCGCCCCGCTGCGCAGCGCCCTGAAGAAGGCGGAGGTGCTCACCGGTGCGGTCACCGGTGTGGACCACGCCCGCAAGGTCGCCACCATCCAGCCCGCGGCCGGCGACTCCTACGAGCTGCCCTTCGAGTACCTGGTCGTCGCGACCGGCTCGGTCTCGCGCACCTTCCCGATCCCCGGGCTCGCCGAGCACGGCATCGGCATGAAGACGGTCGAGGAGGCGATCAGCCTCCGCAACCACGTCATGGCGCAGCTGGACAAGGCCGAGTCCACCACGGACGAGGCGGTCCGCCGCAAGGCCCTGACCTTCGTGGTGATCGGCGGCGGCTTCGCCGGCGTCGAGACCATCGCCGAGGTCGAGGACATGGCGCGCGACGCGGCGAAGATCTACAAGACCGTCACCCGCGAGGACATGCGTTTCATCCTCGTCGAGGCGGCCAACCGGATCCTCCCCGAGATGGGCCCGGACCTCGGTCTGTGGACCAAGGAGAAGCTCGAAGAGCGCAACATCGAGATCTACATCGAGACCTCGATGGACTCCTGCGTCGACCAGCACGTGGTGCTGAAGAACGGCGTCGAGGCGGACGCCTCCACCATCGTGTGGACGGCCGGCGTCAAGCCGAACCCGGTGCTGGCCAACTTCGGCCTCCCGCTGGGCCCGCGCGGCCACGTCGACACCGCCCCGACCCTCCAGGTCAAGGGCTTCGACTACGTCTGGTCGGCCGGCGACAACGCCCAGGTGCCGGACCTCGCCGTCGGCGAGGGCGCCTGGTGCCCGCCGAACGCCCAGCACGCCGTCCGGCAGGCCATCGTGCTCGGTGACAACGTCATCTCGGGCATGCGCGGCTTCCCGCAGGCCGAGTACAAGCACAAGAACCTCGGTGCGGTCGCCGGTCTCGGCCTGCACAAGGGTGTGGCGATCCTCTTCGGCAAGTACAAGCTGAAGGGCCGTCCGGCCTGGTGGTTCCACCGCCTGTACCACGGCAGCCGGGTGCCGACCATGAACCGCAAGATCCGGGTCTTCACCGACTGGACGCTGGCGATGTTCCTCAAGCGCGAGACCGTCGGCCTCGCCGAGATGGAGAAGCCGTTCGTGGCGTTCCAGGAGGCCACCGCGCCGGCCCCCAAGGTCGTGGCCCAGGCCGCTCCGGCCGAGAAGGAGCTCGCGGCCAGCAAGTAAGCGACCAGATCCGGGCGCTGGATGCCCGGGTACGAGTCGGAGGCTCTCCGCCCGGCAGTGTCGCCGGACCACGACCTCCGTGGTGCTCAGCCGGCAGTGCGACCGGGCGGAGTACAGAAGTACAGAAGTCAGCAGCGTGAAAGGCCCCTGCCGAACCCTCCGGCAGGGGCCTTCTGCTGTACGGCGGTCAGTCGGTCTTGATGCTGGCGAGGATGTCCAGCTTCGCCGCCCGGCGGGCCGGCCAGATCGCGGCCACCATGCCGACCAGCCCGGCCAGCGCCAGGAACAGCAGCATCGTGCCGTACGGGACCACCGTGACCAGCCCGGGCAGGTCGACGGCCAGGGTGCGGTTGGTGGCCCAGGCCAGGAAGCAGCCGAGCAGCACCCCGATCACCGCACCGAACAGCGAGATCACCACCGACTCCAGCCGGACCATCCGCTTGATCCCGCGCCGGTCCAGGCCGATCGCCCGCAGCATGCCGATCTCCCGCTTGCGTTCGAACACCGACATCGCCAGGGTGTTGACCACGCCCAGCACCGCGACCAGCACCGACATCGCCAGCAGGCCGTACATCATGTTCAGCGCGAAGGTGATGATCCGGCTGAACTCGTCCTGCATGTCCTGCTTGCTGCGGACCTTGATCACCGGGTTGCTGCCGGTGGCGTCCTTGACCGACTGCCGCAGCGCGGCGGTCGGACCGTCCGCACCCTTGACCAGGATCTCCCGGATGTACGGCCGCGCGGAGTGCTCGGCGACCGCGGTGCCGGCCACCACCACCGGCGCCAGCACCTCGCTGGGGCGGAACACCCCGCCGACCGTCACGGTGCCGCTCGCGCCGTCCCCGTAGCCGACCGCGAGGGTCGAACCGACCGTCGCGCCGGTGCTCGCGGCCACCTTGCTGTCGATCAGGATCCGGCCCTGCTTCAGGGCGTCCGCCGAGCCGCTCACCAGCTCCGGCGCGACCAGCTGGTCGAAGGTGGCGGGGTCGAGGCCGCTGACCGGCTGGTCCTCGCCGCCGAAGGACCAGAAGGCGTCGGTGACCGGGCTGACGGCCGTCACCCCGGGGGCCTCGGCGACCGCCGCCACGGTCTCGGGGGAGAGGTCGCCGCCGGCCGCCATGGCCACGCTGAAGTCGGCCTTCATGGTGCCGGTGACGGTCCTGGCGACCGCGTCGGTCACCGAGGCGCCGAGCACGGTCATCGTGCTGACCAGGGTGAGGCCGATGGTGAGGGCCGCGGCGGTGGCGGCGGTACGACGCGGGTTGCGGACCGCGTTGCGCCGGGCCAGCCGGCCGGGGGTGCCGGCCAGCCGGGCCAGCAGCGGCCCGGCCGACGCGATCACCGGGCGGGACAGCAGCGGCAGCAGGACGAAGATGCCGATCAGCGTCACCGGCGCGCCGCCCTCGATCATGGCGCGGCCCGAGGATCCGGACGCGTTCGCACCGGCCAGGATCAGGGCCAGGCCGCCCGCGGTCACCAGCGAGCCGATCGTGTTGCGGACGATCAGGCCCTTCTGGGTGGTGGGCAGCTCACCGCTGCTCATCGCGGCGACCGGCGGGATCCGCGAGGCCCGGATCGCGGGCAGCACCGCGGAGACCACGGTGACCAGCACCCCGACCGTCAGCGCGGTCACCACGGTGGCCGGCGCGATGACCAGCGGACCGGTGGGCATGCCCGGGCTGAACGAGGAGATCAGCGCCTGCATCCCGGCGCCGATGCCGATGCCCGCCAGCAGGCCGGCCACCGAGGCGGCGGCGCCGATCAGCAGCGCCTCGGCCAGGACCGAACCGGTGACCTGGCTGCGGGCGGCGCCGACCGCGCGCAGCAGCGCCAGCTCCTTGACCCGCTGGGCGATCAGCATGCTGAAGGTGTTGGCGATGATGAAGATCCCGACGAAGAGCGAGATGGCGGCGAAGACCAGCAGCATGCTCTTCATCGCGGAGGTCGACTCGGCGATCGTCGCGGTCTGGCGGTCGGTCAGCTCCCGCCCGGTCTCCACCGCGAACCCGCCCTCCTTGGGCAGCTTCGTGCGGACGGCGGTGGCCAGCACGGACTCCGCGGTGTCGCTCTGCGCGGTCAGCACCACGCTGCTGTAGCGGCCGGGCAGTGCCAGCAGCTGCTGCGCGGTGGCGGTGTCCATCAGGGTCAGCGTGCCGCCGGAGGTGACCGTCGGGTCGTCGGTGGTGAAGATCCCGGTCAGGGTGGCGGTGGAGGCCGGGCCGTTGCCGGCGATCCGGACCCGGTCGCCGACCTTGAAGCCGGCCCCCTCGGCCGTGCCCCGGTCGAGCGCGATCTCCCCGGCCGCCTTCGGTCCGCGGCCCTCGGTCATCGGGTAGCGGGAGTCCTGACCCGAGGGGCCGGGCACGAAGTTGGCGCCCTGGGCCGACCACGCCTCACCGATCAGGTCGCCCTTGCGGTCCGCGACCCCGGTGAAGCCGGACACCACACCGCGGGCCTGCCGGACACCCGGCAGGGCGCCCAGCTCCTTCACGGTGGCGTCGGTGAGGGGCGCCGCGGCACGCTCACCGCGGACCGGGCCGCCCGTGGTCCGGTCGGTCACCAGCACCGACACGTCGGAGTAGCTCTTGGCGTAGCTGCTCTTCATGGCCTGCCCGAGCGTGTCGGAGAAGACCATGGTGCCGGCGACGAAGGCGGTGCCGAGCATGATGGCGAGGGCGGTCATCAGCAGCCGGCCCTTGTGGGCCAGCACGTTGCGCAGTGCGGTGCGGTACATGGTGGTTGCCGTGTCCTGGGGTCGGTGGATGGGGGCGGGCTGGTGCCGGGGTGTCAGCTGGTGCGGCCCTTGGCGTCGAAGCGGCGCATCCGGTCCAGGACGGTGTCGGCGGTGGGGTGGTGGAGTTCGTCGACGATGCGGCC